>NZ_VIDT01000129.1 GCF_006519715.1 Ideonella azotifigens | reverse complement strand
GCCTGAACGCCAGCACGCCATCGAGCACCAGCTCAAGCAGCAGCGGCAGCACCAGCACGGCCGCCACCACGCCGCTCAGCAGCACCGCGGCACCGGCCACCGGCGGCAACATCCAGGCCGACCCGGCCACCAACTCGCTGATCGTCACCGCACCCGAGCCGCTGTTCCGCCAGTTGCGCGCCGTCGTCGAGCAGCTGGACACGCGCCGCGCCCAGCTCTATGTCGAGTCGCTGGTCGTCGAGGTGGACGCCAGCAAGGCCATGGACGTGGGCATCCAGTGGAAGCAGATCTTCAACATCGCCGCCACCACGACCGACATCACGCTGGCCACCGTCGCCCAGGCCATCCAGTCCACCTCCGGCACCAACATCCTGTCCACCGCGAACCTCATCACGCTGGACAACGAAGAAGCCAAGATCGTCGTCGGCCAGAACGTGCCCTTTGTCACCGGCTCGTACACCTCCACCACCAGCTCCAGCCCGTTCCAGACCATCGAGAGGAAAGATGTGGGCCTCACGCTGCGCATCCGCCCGCAGATCGGCCCGAACGGCGCCATCCGCCTGACCATCCTGCAGGAATCCTCGTCCGTCTCCAGCACCACCACGCCCGGCACCACCAACGCCGGCCCGGCCACCAACAAGCGCTCCATCGAATCGACGGTCATGGTCAACGACGGCAAGATCATCGTGCTTGGCGGTCTGATCGAAGACACGTACACCAGCGACGCCGACCAATGGCCAGTCCTCGGCGACATCCCCTACCTCGGCGCCTTCTTCCGTACCCTCAGCCGCACCCGCAAGAAGACCAACCTGATGGTCTTCCTCCGCCCGGTCGTCATGCCCGATGAAGACAGCAGCACCAAGCTCTCGCTGGACCGCTACGACCTCATCCGCGCCCACCAGCAAGCCCTGCCCGAAGACGTCAGGCAAGTCCTCCCCGGCCCCGAAATGCCCCTCGCGCCAGACGCGGGGCGCTGGCGCATCGAGTGACCCGCCAGCGGCCCGCCGCAGCTTCTACAATGCGCCCCTTCGGTAGGGGGCCGTTAGCTCAGTTGGTCAGAGCAGAGGACTCATAATCCTTTGGTCGTTGGTTCAAGTCCAACACGGCCTACCACTCACACCAGTGCTTGGGCTGTGACGTGCGGCCGTGGCAGCTCGGTTGCCATTGCTTTCTGACGCGCAGACCTGAGCCAACGCTACCAAGCGGAGGGCAGGGCGCATGACACCGGAAGCGAAGGCACGCGAATTCATCGATGCCTATCTGAGTGCCTTGGCTGGGTGATGCCGCAGAGGCGGCCATGCAAAGGGGTGACATGAGCACACGCAAAGTAGCCGAGCCTCCAAAGCCTGGTGCTACTGCGGTTGTCACACCGATGTCGGTATCGGATGCAGCCGTGCTGCTGGCCGAGCTTCGGCAGCTCATTGACGAGGCACGTCGCGCGGCCGTCGCGGCGGTCAATGCCGGCCTGACCCTGATGTACTGGCGAATCGGCCAGCGCATCCGTGTCGAGGTGCTGGGCGGCCAGCGGGCCGGCTACGGCGAGGAGATTGTCTCGACGGTGTCGCGACAATTGACGGCCGATTTTGGCCGCAGCTTCAGCGCCAAGACTCTGCGGCACATGATGCGGTTTGCCGAAGTGTTTCCGAGCTTGGAGATTGTCTCGACGCTGTCGAGACAATTGGCATGGAGCCACTTTCTGGAGCTGATCTACCTGAAAGACCCGCTGGCGCGGGATTTCTATGCCGAGATGTGCCGCATCAAGGGCTGAAGCGTGCGCACGCTGCGCGAGCGGGTCGACGCGATGCTGTTCGAACGCACGGCGCTGTCTGGCAAACCGAAAGAACTGATCCGCCACGAACTCGATGTGCTGCGTGACGGGGGCGACCTCACGCCGACGCTGGTGCTGAAAGACCCGTACGTGCTGGACTTCCTGGGCCTGCAGGACCGTTACCTGGAGAAGGACCTCGAAGACGCCATCTTGCGCGAGCTGGAAACCTTTTTGCTGGAGCTGGGCGCAGGCTTCAGCTTCGTGGCGCGGCAGCGGCGCATTCAGCTCGACCACGACGACTTCTACCTCGACCTGCTGTTCTACAACCGCAAGTTGCGCCGGCTGGTGGCGGTGGAGTTGAAGCTGGGTGACTTCAAGGCCGAGTACAAGGGGCAGATGGAGCTGTACCTGCGCTGGCTGGCCCGGTACGACCAAGAGCCGGGCGACGGGCCGCCGCTGGGCATCATCTTGTGCACAGGCAAGAAGCGCGAGCAGATCGAGCTGCTGGAGATGGACAAGGCGGCATCCACGTGGCCGAGTACCTGACGGTGCTGCCACCGCGCGAAGTGTTGGAGCAGAAGATTCAAAGTGCGCTGCAGGCCGCCCAGGCGCGGCTGCAAGCCAAGGCCGACGAATGAACATCCTCCCTGATCTGAAGGTCCTGAGCCGCTGAACATTCATACGAGATCCCATCTTCCGGAAATCGATGCTGCGGGCAATGGCGCGCCAGCGCTGCGGGTGTGTGGCGCTGGCGAAACGCGCTTGGAGTCTGGTCAGCGACCGTCGTGGTCCGAATCGCCCGGGATGGCGCGTTCCACGCCGTTGCTGACGCGTTCCCACGCGTCGCGGGTGGCGTGCTTGGCCTTGTCCCAGCTCAGCGAGGAATTGCCGCGGTAGCGTTCGTCCCAGTCGCGGCCGAGTTGTGGCTCGATGTCGTCGAAGCTGGCGTCCGGGTATTGGCTGTAGTACTGGTGGCCCAGGCTGTAGGCGGGGGCGTACTCGTCATAGGCGAGAGCCGAGTCCACATAGGGCCGGTCGCGGTAGTTCTCGCGCCAGTAGGCGTCTTCGCGGGTGGGGTCCACCTGTTCGGCCACGCCTTTGCCTGCCAGGCCGCCGATGATGGCGCCGGCTGCTGCACCGATGGCGGTGCCGACGGGACCGGCCACCGTGCCCATCGCAGCGCCCGCGGCCATGCCGCCGACCGCAGCGCCTACGCCGGTTCCGATGGGGTGGGCGCCAGGTGCGCCGGTGATCGGGTCGCGATTCGCGTCGGCAAGCGGATTCGAAGTCGTCATGTCAGTCTCCTTGTTGATCAAGTGCCCGTGATGGGCACCACGGAGCTGATGTTCCGCGACGCGCTTCGTCGCCCACGTGGGACTGCGAAGCGCTTGCAGGTAGGAGACTTGGGCGCGCGCCGTAGGCTCAGAAGACGAACAGCACCGCCATCAGCGCGGCCATGCCAAAGGGCGCCAAGCTGAGCAGGCGCAACTGCCGTGCCTTGTCCGGCTGCTTGCTCGCCTGGTACAGCGCAAGCCCGCCTCCACAGAGGCCGGTGACCATGGAAATCATTGCGAGCATGGGTGTCCTTTCGATGGCGTTGACAATGGACGAGGCGCGAGACGGCCTCCATTGCTGAACGTGGTCGAGCGCTCGAATGCGACATGGAAAGGCGCAGTGCGGGCTGCGCTGGCCGCCGCCTGGACATTGCGCCAATGCAAGAGACACGCGACGACTCTCCCCACGCTGTCGTCCGATTGCGCGCCGCTTGCATGGTGCAAAGCGGCATGTTGCCCCGACTGGACCGCAGCGCGCAAATCACGGATGTCTCCGCAGCCGGCTCGTTCTCAGGCTATCAAGAGCGCGCGCAATGCGGAATCAATAGCCCCGAATGCGATCCACCAGCCCGTCCATGGGCTGCCCATTCTCATGGCGCCTCAGGTTTTTCATGACCGCTTCCGCTGAGGTCAGCGCCTGCGTTTCGCTGGCCACATGCGGCGTCATCCAGATCTTCGGGTGATGCCAAAAAGGGTGGTCCGGCGCGGGCGGCTCGGGTTCGCAGACGTCCAGGACGGCCGCGCGCAGATGGCCGCTGTCCAGTGCATGGATCAAGTCGTTGTCGACCACATGACCGCCTCTGCCGGCATTCACGAAGGCTGCACCGCGAGGCAGCTTCGCCAGCAGGGAGGCGTTGATCATTCCCCGGGTCTGTGCAGTCAGCGGCAGCAGGCAGATCAGGATGTCGGTCTGCGCGACAAGCGCCGTCAGCCCTTCGGTGCCAGAGAGGCATTTCACGCCCTCGATGGCACGCTGTGAGCGGCTCCAGCCGGCGCAGTCGAAGCCGAAGTTGCCCAGCGCTGAAAGGACTGCGCGCCCGAGAGATCCGAGGCCGAGCACGCGGACGCGGCGACGGCTTGCGGGCAGGCGGGGCCGGGCTTGCCAAAGCGCGGCGCGCTGCTGCTCGAGGTAGGCCGGCAGGTCGCGATGCAAAGCCAGCACGGCCAGCGTGACGTACTCCACCATCCCGGCCACGATGCCCGGCTCGATCATGCGAACGACGTGCAGCGTGGGCGGCAGCTCCGCCAGATCGAACTGGTCGATACCGGCGCCAACCGAGAACAGCACTTCCAGCGCGGGGAAGCGGCTGGCCAGGTCCGGCGGTGGCTCCCAGGCGGCCAGGAACCTGACCTCGGCGGGGTTGCCGACCTCGGGCCACTGGCGAAACTCGATGCCCGGGAGGTTCTCCTCGAAGCATTGTTTCCAGATCGCGCCGCGAGCCGGATCGGACTTGTACAGGAACGCCGGCCTGGCCATCATCCCAGCGCCTGGTTGATCAGGGCGTACAGGCCAGAGGCGGGGCCGCGCCTGGGCGGCGTGCCGCGCGTCATCATCTCGACGCTGCCCGCGCGATTCAGGCCCTGGTCCTCCAGCCAATCGCCGAGACCGCTGCCGGCCTCGACGTCGATGCGCAGGAACCTGCCGGCGCATTGGCTCGTCCAGTGCGCGATCAAGGCCCGCGCCCCGGAGGCATCCGGCGCGACCACGGGGCCGATCGCGTATCCGCGTCCGAACCGCCGCAACAAAGAGAAGCCGACGGGCTCGCCATCCCGGTCGAGCACGATGCCTTGGGCATCCGCGATCAGCGCGCGAACCGCTTCGCCGCGTGCCATCCCGCTGGCGGCGGCGTCTAGCGCCACGAGCCTGTCCACGTCGGCCCGGCCCAGCGGTCGTAACCGCAGTCCCGGTGTCATGGCGGCAAGAGGGGCCGGACGTGCCGTTCCCTGGTGCTGTCGCACTTCCCCGAGGGCGACGAATCCGAGCCGTTCATAGAGTGCCCGGCCCTCGGCCGTGGCATGCAGCGAGACGTCGAACTGCGCCAGGTCATCCAGCAGCGCGCGCATCATCTGCGCGCCGATGCGGCGCCCCTGCATGGGCGGTGCCACGATCACCATGCCGAGCGTGGCACGGCGATCCGGCCACTTCCAGCAGTGGGCCGTGCCGACCAGTTGGCCCCTGCATTCCGCAACCACGCCCGCGCCCAGCGCGGCGACGAAACGCCAGTCTTCAGGACGATGCGGCCACTGCACTTCCATCGAGAGCGCATGCGCCGCTTCGAGATCGGCCGGAGTGAAGGGCCGCAGGTGAACGGTGTCGACCTCGGGGTCGGCCGCGCCAGTTGTCTGCGCCACCGCGCGCTCCGAATTGCTGTTCATGACGGCCGAATTGTGGAGCGCGCGCGCTGGCAATTGGCATCGAAACAGACCGCGGACGAAATTCGACAGCATGTTCTGTGGGCGGCGGCTCAACGACGGGGCGCTGCTGCCGAATGCGGTGCGCTCGAAACCATCTGCCGAGCCGTGGCGCCGCGCACGGGCTTCCGTCGGCCGGCTCCGAAGACCGCTGGGCGCGGGCTTGGCAGGCCGTGCTGTCGCGGTGCGCCAGAACGGCAGATCGCGTGTCTTGCGCAGACCGAGGGCCGACGACGCTGCTGCACGATCCTGCTTCAATCGAACAGGATCGTCGAATGAGCCTCCCACAAGATCGCCCTCATTCCGGGCCGCGCACGCGCGACCTGGGGGCGCGCCGTCCACCACCGAGAGGGGACCTGCCATCGCCGACCTCGTCCCGCAACCCTGATTCCAAACCAAGATGTCCCTGCTCACGCTTCAAGACCCCTCGCTGCTGCGCTCCGCCAACCTGATCGACGGACGTTGGTCCGAGTCGGCGAGCGGCGCCGCCTTCGATGTCAGCGATCCGGCCACCGGGCTCGCATTCGCCCGGGTGCCTGACAGCAATGCCATCGACGCCGCTGCCGCGGTGGACGCTGCGCACCAGGCGTTTGCGGCCTGGCGCGCGCGAAGCGCACGTGACCGGGCGCAACTCCTCAAGCGCTGGCATGCCCTGATCCTGGCGCACCAGGACGACCTGGGTCGGCTGGTGTCGCGCGAGCAAGGCAAGCCGCTGGCGGAAGGGCGCGGCGAGATCGCCTATGCGGCCAGCTACGTGGAATGGTTCGCCGAGGAGGCGACCCGCACCTACGGCGACCTCATTCCCGAGCCGGTGCGCGGCCGCAAGATGCTGGTGTTGAAGGAGCCGGTAGGTGTTGTTGCCGCGATCACGCCCTGGAACTTTCCTGCGGCCATGATCGCGCGCAAGATCGCGCCCGCGCTCGCGGCCGGATGCACCGTGGTGGCCAAGCCCGCGGAGGATACGCCGCTGACCTCGCTGGCCCTGGCTGCGCTGGCAGAGCAGGCGGGCATTCCGGCCGGTGTGGTCAACGTGGTCACGGCGTCGCGCGAGAGAACGCCGGAAGTCGTCGATGTGTGGCTCGCCGATGA
The DNA here is from genome assembly GCF_006519715.1 of Ideonella azotifigens. GTDB lineage: Bacteria > Pseudomonadota > Gammaproteobacteria > Burkholderiales > Burkholderiaceae_C > Ideonella > Ideonella azotifigens. The sequence goes on along the minus strand of NZ_VIDT01000129.1, from coordinate 4,390 downwards.
CCGTGTGCGCAAGATCACGTTCACCGGGTCGACGCCGATCGGCAAGCACCTGGCGCGCGAATCCGCCGCGACGCTGAAGAAGCTCTCGCTGGAACTGGGCGGCAACGCGCCCTTCATCGTGTTCGACGACGCCGACCTGGACGCAGCCGTGGCCGGGCTCATGGCCGCCAAGTTCCGCAATGGCGGCCAGACCTGCGTGTGCCCGAACCGCGTCTACGTTCAAGCCGGTGTCCATGACCGCTTCGTCGAGCTGTTGACCCGCCGGGTGGCTGCCCTGTGCGTCGGACCCGCGTCGGCATCCGAATCCCAGGTCGGGCCCATGATCAACGGGCGGGCCGTGGACAAGATCGCACGGCATGTTGACGATGCCGTCGAGAAGGGCGCGCGAGTGGTGCTGGGCGGCGAGCGCCTGACGGGCGGCGCCTGGGCGAGCCCGAATTACTTCGCGCCGACCGTGCTCACCGGCGTGACCGCAGACATGGCGTGCGCGCGCGAGGAGACCTTCGGGCCGGTCGTGCCCATCTCCAGCTTCACCGATGAAGCGCAGGTGCTCACGCTGGCCAACGGCACGCCGTTCGGCCTGGCGGCGTATTTCTACACGCGAGACATCGCGCGAGCCTGGCGCGTCGCCGAGGCCTTGCAGAGCGGCATCGTCGGCATCAACGAAGGTGCGCTGGCCGCGGAGGCTGCCCCTTTCGGGGGCGTCAAGGAGTCCGGCTACGGCCGGGAGGGCTCGCGCTACGGCCTCGATGACTACATGCAGACCAAGTACGTCTGCCAAGGCGGACTGGGGTAGGAGGCGCGCGCGGTGCTCACCGTGCCGGTGCGTTCATTGCACCATGCTCGGCCGACCCGCACCACGGCGCGTTTTTCGGCAGCGACAGCTCGCCGCAAGCCACCGAAAGACACGAGATTGTGGCTGCCCGAGCCTCAACAGCAGACTCTGCGCGCAGCGTGATTTCATAATTTCGACATGGCCCATCCCCCTGTCCCCGCTCGCTCCCTGCGTCTCGATGCGGCCAGCGTCCCCCACCCGGCCGGCAGTGGCCGAAGGCGGCGCTTCACGTACCTTGCCCGACGCTGAGTCGCGGTCGATTCCAGCCCCTTTCCTGTTTCAAGGCCTGTGTCCACCCGGACGCAGGCCGGGAGCGGTCACGCCTGTGCGAGCCAGGTGATGCTGCCGTGCCGTTCGGTTTTCAGATCAACGACCCTGAGGAGTACCCACGTGATGAACAATCGACGCTTCGCTCTCGCTGCAGTGCCTGCTGCCGCGCTCCTGGCCTGTTGCGGATCTGCCAGTGCGCAGGATGCTGCTGCCGCGCCGGCAGCCGCTGCCAGCCAGCCCGCCGATGTCCCGGTCACGTCCGTGACGATCTCGGCCGTCAAGCAGCCGTACCGCAACCTGTCGGCGACCGGGGCCACCAAGACCGACACGCTGCTCAAGGACCTGCCGCAGAGCGTGCGCGTCCTGACCTCCGACCTGCTGCAGGACGTGGGCGCGACCAAGATGGCCGACGCGCTCGAACTCACCAGCGGCATCTCCAAGCAGAGCAACCTCGGTGGTCTGTGGGACAGCTACTCGATGCGCGGCTTCACGGGTGACCCGAACTTCGGCTCGGACTACATGGTCAACGGCTTCAACTACAGCCGCGGCTACAACGGCGTGCGCGACTCGGCCAACACGGCCACGGTCGAGATCCTCAAGGGCCCGGCCTCCGCGCTCTACGGACGCGGCGAGCCGGGTGGAACGGTCAACATCACGACCAAGAAGCCGCTGTTCCAGCCGTCGCAGACCGTCAGCCTCTCCGCCGGCAGCCACAACACGCGTCGCCTGACCGCGGACGTGACCGGCCCGATCGGCGAGGAAGTCGCCTATCGACTCAATGCGGCTGGCGAGCGCGGCGACAGCTACCGCAACGATGTCGGCTTCGACCGCTACATGATCTCGCCGTCGTTCATCTGGGTGCCGTCGTCGGACACGACGATCTCCTATGAGCTGGAGCTCTCCAAGCAGCGCGCAACGTTCGACCGCGGCGTGGTCGCAGTCAACGGCAAGCTGGGCCTGGTGTCGCCTTCGAGCTTCTACGGCGAGCCCGGCGACGGCAAGACGACCATCAAGACGACTGGCCAGCAGCTCTTCGTGCAGCACTACTTCAACGACGACTGGTCCGTTCAGTCGGGCGTGAGCTACCGGGAGAGCTCGATCAACGGCGCCTCGACCGAAGCGCGTTTCCTGCAGGCCGACGGGCGCACGCTGGTTCGCCAACACCGCACACGTGACAACTCGGCCACGGATCTTTCCGGCCGCCTGGAACTGCTGGGCAAGGTCCCGACGGGCCCGGTCGTCAACAATTTCCTGGTCGGCATCGACGCCTACTCCTTCACCGACAACCGGCTCCAGTACCGACTGGCCAACGCCGGCAACATCGACATCTACGAGCCGGTCTATGGCAACGTGTCCAGCGCCATGACCAAGAATACCGACACGAAGGAACACCAGCGTTCGAAGGCCTTCTACCTGCAGGATCAGATCGACCTGAGCGCGCAGTGGAAGCTGATGCTGGGCGCGCGCCGCGATTCCTACGACCAGTCGCTGGACAACCACATCGCCGGCACCAGGGTCAGCCAGACGCTGACCGCGACCACCCCGCGCGCCGGCCTCGTCTTCCAGCCGACCAAGACCATTTCCCTGTACGCCACGGCCTCCAAGAGCTTCCGCCCGAACAGCGGCGTCAAGAGCGACTTCACGTCCTTCCCGGCGGAGAAGGGCAAGTCGTACGAAGTCGGTGCCAAGTACGACTCGGCGGAAACCGGCATCACCAGCACGCTGGCGCTCTACAAGATCACGAAGAACAACGTGCTCACGCCAGACCCGGCCGATCCGAACAACTTCTCCGTCGCCGCGGGTGAAGTCGAGAGCAAGGGTGTCGAGTTCGACGTGTCGGGCCAGATCGTCTCCGGCTTGCGCCTGTCCGCGGCCTACGCCTTCACTGACGCGAAGGTGACCCGCGACAACAACAGCTTCCTCGTCGGACGCCAGTCGGCCAACGTGCCGCGCAACAGCGCCAACCTGTTGCTGGTGAGTACCTTCCTCGCGGACGGACACGCCGCGTCGCTGGGCGGCGGCATCAACTACGTGGGCGAGCGCGAAGGCGCGGTGGCGCCGACGGTGGCGAGCGATGACTTCAAGCTGCCTGCCTACACCACCTTCAAGCTGATGTCCTCGTACGATTTCAACCGGCACCTCAAGCTGTCGATCAACGTCGACAACCTGTTCGACAAGGTGTACTACGCGAGCTCGTATAGCCAGGCCTGGGTCTACCCTGGCAGCACGCGCACCGTCACGGCCACCGTGCAATACAAGTTCTGACGCGTACCGGCGCCCCGTCTGGACGGGGCGCCTTCCCCGCGAGAGCCCTCCCGCACACCCGTCTCATCGCTCCCCTGCGGCCCACGAAATCCACCGGCAGATTGCGCTGCGGCCCGGGCGTGAATCGCACGTTTGTGTCCTTTGCGAGGGGCGCCTTCGGCACCAAAGAAGAGGCCCTGGCCCTAGCATCTTTGCGTACCTGTTCCACTCAGCCGCCACATCTCTCCATGTCCAGACTGCTCGTCAACTTCGACTTCGCCAAGCTCGGCGAGCCACGCGAATACCGTCCGCCCGCAGATCGGGTGTTGGAGGGCGACATCGTGTGCCGCAACTGGGACATCGACAGCGCCAAGGACGGCCAGGTCCGCGCGGGCGTTTTCGAGTCCACGGTCGGCATGAACCGCTCGATCAAGGGCGAGACCTGGGAGTTCTGCCTGATCCTCTCCGGCGTGGCGGAGATCACCGAGGACGGCCATGCGCCGGTCACCTACCGTGCAGGCGACTGCTTCATCATGAAGCCGGGCTACGTGGGCACCTGGCGCACTCTCGAGACGGTGCGCAAGGTGTGGGTCGCGGCCTGAGCGGGAAACAGACGATGCCTGCTCCGCTCACCCTGGTCGAGACCACGCCCGACCTGCCCGCTGCCGCCGACGTGGTCGTCATCGGCGGCGGCATCATCGGCTCGTTCACGGCCTACTACCTGGCCCGCCGCGGATTGAAGGTGGCGCTGCTCGAAAAGGGTCGCATCGCAGGCGAGCAGTCCAGCCGCAACTGGGGCTGGTGCCGCCAGCAGAACCGCGACGAGCGCGAGCTGCCGATGGCGACGAAGAGCCTCGATCTCTGGGAGCGCTTCGCAGTGGACGAGGGCGAAGACACCGGTTTCCGCCGCTGCGGCCTGCTTTATCTGAGCAACGACGAGTCCGAGCTGGCCGGCTGGGCGCGCTGGGGTGAGTTCGCGCGCACCGTCGGCGTGAAGACCCAGATGCTCAGTGCCGACCAGGCCGCGCAGCACGGGCGCGT
>NZ_VIDT01000128.1 GCF_006519715.1 Ideonella azotifigens | reverse complement strand
GATTGCCACCGTGCGGCCAGACGCACCCGTCACCGGCGACCTGGCGCTGCAGCACCTGCCGCCCAGCCGCCGCGCCGGTGCCAAGCCTTTCCACATCGAAGGCCTGAACGCCGAGACTGGCGAGTGGGAAATGCCGCGCCCCGGCCAGCGCTACGGCGAGTTCCAGGCGGGCCTGCAAATGGCCAATCGTCATGGCCCGTTGAACGAGATCGAGTATTCCGAATTCGTGCAGAAGCTGCAGGCCTTTGCCGACGCGCTGAGCGCCAACCCGGATTTCCCGGACATGCTGGACGTGGTCGCCCGCGCCCGCGAGCTGGACAGCTTCGCCAGCCAGCACGACGCCCAACTGGGCGCCGTGCTGCGCGCCAACTCGGTCGCATGGTCGGTCGGCTACCTGCAGCAATGCACCAGCCGGCATGGCTTCGTGCCCGGCGCGGTCGCCGGCCGCCAGGTGCTGCCTGCTGCCGAAGACGGCGCGCCGCCGGTGCTGGTGCTGTCCTTCGATTCGCAGGTCGCCCTGTCCGAAGACCCAGGCCAGGCCGCGCTACGCGAAGTGACGCTGACGCTGGACGTGCCGCAAACCCCGGCTTCGGCCGAGCCCTTTGCCGCCTGGCAGGAATGCGCCCGCCGCCTGGCCGAGGATCTGGATGCGACCCTGGTCGACGACCGCGGCACGCCCATCACGCTGCACGCCTTTGCCGCCATCGGCCTGGAGCTTGGCCGGCTGTACGAGGCCCTGGCGGCCCGCGAGCTGGAAGCAGGCAGCGCCGCGGCACGGCGCTTGTTCAGCTAGGCCCGTGGACCTGATCGCCAGCCTGTTGCTCATTGCGCTGCTGATCGCGGCGTCGGCCTTTTTCGCGGTGGCCGAGATTGCAATGGCCGCGGCGCGGCGGCTCAAGCTGCGCCAGTTGGCCGACCTGGGCGAACACCGGGCCACACAGGTGCTGGCGGTTCAGGATGCGCCTGGCCATTACGTCACGGTGGTGCAGATCGGGCTGAACACCATCGCGATCCTGGCCGGTATCGTGGGCGACGGCGCGCTGACACCGCATTTCGCCGCCGCGCTGCGCTGGGCCGGCGTGGGCGAGGAGCGCCTTGGCGGGCTCAGCCTCGCGCTTTCGTTCCTGGCCGTCACCGTGCTGTTCGTGCTGCTGGCCGACCTGCTGCCCAAGCGCGTGGGCATGAACGACCCGGAGCGGCTGGCCATGCGCCTGGTCGGCCCGATGCTGTGGCTCAGTGCCTTGTTCAAGCCGGTGGTGTGGACCTTCACCCGCGCGGCCGATGGCCTGTCCAAGCTCTTCGGCCTGCCGCAGACGCGCGACGACCGCATCACCCACCACGACATCCTGGCCTTGACGGCGGCCGGCACCCTGACCGGCGCGGTGCACAGCTCCGAGCAGCAGATCATCGAAAACGTCTTCGAGCTGGACACGCGCACGGTCGAGAGCGCAATGACCTCGCGCGAGCGTGTCGTCTGGCTGGCGATGGACGACGACGAGGTGCTGCTGCGCACCCGCGTGGCCGAAGATCCGCATTCGACCTACCTGGTCTGCGGTGAAGGCATCGACGAAGTCATCGGCTACGTGGATGCGACCGACATGTTCGCCCGCGTGCTGCGCGAGGAGCCCATCGGCCTGCGCGCCTGCGGCGACAGCGGGCTGATCAAGAAGGTGCTGATCGTCCCGGACCGGCTGACGCTGGCCGAGATGCTGACCCAGTTCCGCCAGGCCCACGAGGACTTCGCCGTCATCGTCAACGAATACAGCCTGGTGGTGGGCGTAATCACGCTGAACGACGTGATGAGCACCGTGATGGGCGCGATGGTCGCCCCGCACGACGAGGAACAGATCATCCGCCGCGACGACGGCAGCTTCCTCGCCGACGGCGTCACCCCCATCCCCGACCTCGAACGCGCACTGGACATCGCCGAATGGCCGCACGCCGGCCAATACGACACCCTGGCCGGCTTCCTGATGGTCATGCTGCGCCGCATCCCCAAACGCACCGACACGGTCACCTGGGAAGGCTGGCGCTTCGAGGTGATGGACGTGGACAGGCATAGGGTGGACCAGGTGATGATTGCGAAGGTGAGTTGACGGGCGATCTTCAAATTGCCCTATGTGTTTTGGGGAAGTCCAAGGAGTCGAGAAGTGAAAGAACTTGTCATTTGGACCCTGGCGATTTGCCTCATCTTGAGAAGGCAGTTACTGCCATGGTTGCCCATTTCGAATGGACTCACCTTTCTTCTGTTGCTTCTGCTATTTGTCGTTTGGAACATTTCTTGGGGGCGTGGCTTGATGGCGCATCTCTTAAGAAGGCGAGGGGACGGCAAGGACTCCTCTGAGTAGATGTCAACATCCCTTCCAATTGAAATTGACGAACAGTCGAACTAGCAAGATGTCAGAAACTCCGCTACTGAAAGAGCGAGTTGCCGCGATACGGGCCCAACTCCACCACCATGCCCAGCAGTACTACGTGCTGGATGCGCCGCAGATCCCGGATGCGGAGTACGACAAGCTTTACCAGGAACTCGAAGCCATTGAGGCGGCGCATCCTGAACTGGTGACGGCGGACTCGCCGACGCAGCGCGTGATTGGTGCGGTGTTGGATGGCTTCACGCCGGTGCGGCATGTTGTGCCGATGCTGTCGATCCGTACCGAGACGGACACGACGGCGCAGGGTGCGGTGGAGTTCGACACGCGGGTGCGGCGTGAGCTGAAACTGGCTGAAGATGCGCCGCAGGTGGACTACGCGGCCGAGCTGAAGTTCGATGGGTTGGCGATCAACCTGCGGTACGAGCACGGCGAACTGGTGCAGGCCGCCACGCGCGGCGACGGCGAGACCGGCGAGGACGTGTTGCAGAACATCCGCACGATCAAGCAGGTGCCGCGCAAGCTGCGCGGCTGCAGTGCGGCGGTGCTGGAAGTACGCGGCGAGGTCTACATGCGGCGCGACGAGTTCGACGCGCTGAACGAGCGGCAGCGCGAGCTGATTGCCGCGGGTGCGAAGAACGAAAAGACCTTCGTGAACCCGCGCAATGCCGCCGCCGGTGCGGTTCGCCAGCTGGATCCGGCGATGGCGAAAAAGCGGCCCTTGAGCTTCTTTGCTTACGGTCTCGGCGAGGTGCAGGGTTGGGAGGTGCCGGAGACGCACAGCGGCATGCTGGACGCACTGGCGAAGATGGGGGTGCCAGTCAATGAAGACCGCGCGGTGGTGCAGGGCGCTGACGGCCTTGTGGCTTTCCACGAGCGCATCCGCGAGCTGCGCGACAGCCTGCCGTTCGACATCGACGGCGTGGTCTACAAGGTGAACTCGCGCGCGCTGCAGCAGCAGATGGGCTTCGTCTCGCGTGAACCGCGCTGGGCGGTGGCGCACAAGTACCCGGCGCAGGAGCAGATGACGCGGCTGCTGGGCATCGACATCCAGGTCGGCCGCACCGGCAAGCTGACGCCGGTGGCCAAGCTGGAGCCGGTGTTCGTCGGCGGCACCACGGTGAGCAACGCCACGCTGCACAACGAGGACGAGACGCGGCGCAAGGACGTGCGCATTGGCGACACGGTGATCGTGCGCCGCGCCGGCGATGTCATTCCCGAAGTCGTCGGTGTGGTGATGGACAGGCGGCCAGAGGACGTGGGTGAGCCGTTCGACCTTTACAAACGCCTGGACGGCAAATGCCCTGTGTGCAGCAGCCCCATCGAGCGCGAGGAAGGCGAGGCTGACTGGCGTTGCACCGGCGGCATCACCTGCCCGGCGCAGCGCAAGCAGGCGCTGCTGCACTTCGCCAGCCGCCGCATGATGGACATCGAAGGCCTGGGTGACAAGCTGGTGGACCAGTTGGTGGACGCCGGCATCGTGCGCAGCCTGCCGGACCTCTACAAGCTCGGCTTTGCCAACCTCGCGACGCTGGAGCGCATGGGCGACAAGAGCGCGCAGAACCTGCTGGACGGTATCGAGAAGAGCAAGTCCACCACGCTGGGCCGCTTCCTCTACAGCCTGGGCATTCGCCACGTGGGCGAGACGACCGCGAAAGACCTGGCCAAGCACTTCGGCAACCTGGACCGCCTGATGGACGCGCGGCTGGAAGAGTTGCTGGAAGTCAACGACGTGGGTCCCATCGTCGCCGAAAGCGTGCGGCATTTCTTCGACCAGCCGCAGCACCGCGAGGTCGTGGAGCAACTGCGCGCGGCCGGTGTGCATTGGCCGGACATCGAGGGCACTGCCAGCGACGCGCCGCGCCCGCTGCTGGGCAAGACGCTGGTGCTGACCGGTTCGCTGCCCACGCTGAGCCGCGACGAGGCCAAGGACCTGATCGAAGCGGCCGGCGGCAAGGTCAGCGGCTCGGTTTCGAAGAAGACCACCTACGTGGTGGCCGGTGAAGAGGCCGGCAGCAAGCTGGACAAGGCGCGCGAGCTGGGCATTGCCGTGCTGGACGAGGCGGGCCTTCAGGCGCTGCTGCGCGGCGAGGGCTGACGCATTCCGGCTGCAGGAAAAAAACGGCCGCCTGGTGAAGGCGGCCGTTCTGTCTGGCAGCGCAGCGGTTCAGTGCATCAGGGCTTGATGCCCTTCAGCAGTTCCTTCACGCCGGCTGCCAACTGCTGGTCATCGCCCTTGACGATGCGGGACGGGTCGTTGGCGACCTGGATGTCCGGCTGGATCAAGGCCTTTTCCATGTACTGGCCCTTGGCGTCCACGAAGCCGACTTCGGGAATGCCGAAGTAGACGTTCGGGTCCTGCAGCGTTTCCCACCACACGGCCGTGCCGGTGCCTGCCACCGGCATGCCGACCAGCTTGCCTAGCCCCAAGTGCTGGTAGGTCCACGGGAACAGGTGCGCGTCGGAGTAGTTGCTTTCGCTGATCAGCACCAGCGAAGGCTTGGTCCACTTGCCGGTGGGCTCGGCGCCCAGGTGCTGGCCGCGCGGCACGAAGTCCAGGTAGGCCTTGCCGCTGAGCAGCGTGGCCAGTTCGTCGTGCAGGTTGCCGCCGCCGTTGAAGCGGGTGTCGACGATGACGGCCTGCTTGCCGCTGTGTCGGCCCAGCATCTCCGAATAGACCTGGCGGTAGCTGTCGTCGTCCATGCCGCGCACGTGCACGTAGCCGACCTTGCCGCCCGAGAGCTTCTCCGTCAGCGCGCGTTCGGCCTTGACCCAGCGCTTGTACAGCAGCTCGTTCTGCTCGCCGCCCGGGATGGGTTTGACCACCTCGTCGAAGCGCTGGTTCTTGGCCGGGTCGAACACACCGAGCACCACGCGCTTGCCAGCCTTCTGGTTCAGCAGCGAGTCGTATTCGGCACCGGCGGCAATCGTCACGCCGTCGATCTTCTCGATCACCATGCCGGGCTGAATGCGTGCCTCACCGGCCTGCAGCGGGCTGCCGTCGATGATCTCGGCCACCTTCAGGCCGGCGCCGGTGAAGGCCGGGTCGAAGAACACGCCCAGCTGGGCTGTGGCGTCGCCTGCGCCAGGCTTGCCGGTGTAGCCCGAGCCGGTGTGCGAGACATTCAGCTCGCCCAGCATTTCGCTCAGCAGCTCGGCAAAGTCCTCGCCGTTGGCGATGTAGGGCAGCTGGCGCTCGTAGACCTTGCGGTAACCGGCCCAGTCCACGCCATTCATGTCGGCCACGTAGAGCTTGGCCTGGGTCTGGCGCCAGACGTGGTCGAACATGTAGGCGCGTTCGGCACGCAGGTCCAGGTTCAGCTCGGCGGCGAACTTGACCGGCTCAGGCTTGACGGGGCCGTCTTCCTTGGGGAGTTTGAACTTCTGGATGCCGCCATCGGCCAGCACAAACACGGTTTCGCCCTTGGCGTCCAGTTGCAGGTCCACCGGCAGCGGGTCGCCGTGGCCACCCTTGCCAGCCGGGAAGCCGCCGACCTTCTTGTTCTCCTTGCTGCGCAGGCGGTTGACCCACAGCTCGATGCCGTCGGCCGTTTCCAGCAGGTAGACCAGGGCTTCGCCATCTTCCGAGAGCACCGCAGCGCGCACGTTGCCGGCGTTTGGCGTGAGCCGCACCACGCGGTCCTCGACCTGGTCCAGCTCCAGCTTCACCGGCTCGGGCAGGGTGATGGCGTCGTCGTCCTTCTCCTTGTCCTTGCCGCCCTTCTTGTCGGCCTTGGCTTCTTTCGCCTTGTCCTTTTCCTTCTTTTCCTCTTCTTCCTTCTTCAGCAGCGCGGCGTATTCGCCCTTGTCGAGGTTGAAGCGGTCGAAGGCCTCGCGGGTGAAGAACATCGCGTAGACGTCCTTCTGCGACGAGCCGGAGGCGCCGTGCATGCCGGTGCGGTCGGTCAGCCAGACCATCATCTGGCCGTTGCGTGCCCACTGCGGCGAGAAGTCGTCATAGCCGCTCTGGGTCAGGTTGACCAGCGGGCGCTTGCCCTGCGCATCGATCAGGCCGACCTCGGCACCCCAGCGGTTGCGGTCCACGAACTGGGTCAGCAGCGAGTGGCCGTCGGGCGACCAGTCGAACCACTGGTCGCCGTCGGCGTAGGAGTAGTTCCATTCGGCCGGCAGCACGGTGCGGGTCTGGCCGCTGGCCAGGTTCAGCACCTTCAGCGTGTTGCGGTTTTCCAGGTAGGCCACTTCCTTGCCGTCCGGCGAGTAGCGGGGCTGGAAGTTGTCCTTGCCGTTGCTCAGCAGCGTCTTGATCTGCACCTTGCCGGCGCTGTAGAAGTTCGGCGATTCCTTCTTGTTGCCGGGCAGGCTGGCTTCGTAAAGGCTCCAGGCGCCATCGCGCTCGCCGGCAAACAGCAGGCGCCGGCCGTCCGGGCTGAAGCTGACCGAGCGTTCCTGCGTCGGCGTGTCGGTGATGCGCTTGGTGTCGCCGAACTCGGACGAGGCGACAAACACCTCGCCACGAATCACGAAGGCCACTTCGTTGCCACTGGGGCTGGGCGACATCTCGGTCGCGCCCTGCGACAGGCGCTGCAGCTCGGTGCCGCGGGTGCGGGTGTCCGCGGCGATCTGCACGGCGACCTTGGTTGGCGCGCTGGCGCCCGGGGCCAGGCGGTAGAGCTCGCCGTCGTAGCCGAAGCTCAGCGTGCCGTTGCTGGCCATGCTGAGGAAGCGCACCGGGTTGGTCTTGAAGCTGGTGACCTGCACTGCCGCTTCGGGTTGGTTCAGCGGCATTTTCCAGACGTTGAACGAGCCGCTGCGCTCGCTCAGGAAATACACCGCCTGCTCGTCGGGCGACCAGACCGGGTTGCGGTCCTCGCCGCCGAAGGTGGTCAGCTGGCGGTGCTGGCCGGTCTTGGTGTCGTAGAGCCAGATGTCATGCGCCACCGGCGAGACATGGTGCTTGCGCCACAGGTTCTCGTAGCCTTTCCAGTCCTCGTACAGCATCTGCGTGCCAGCCTTGTTCAGCTGGGCCGAGAGGGCCGGCGTGCTGAGCAGCTGCACCGGGCGCTGGCCGGCTTCGACCGAAACCTTGTACAGCTCGCTGGCCTGGCCCGAGGGGAACATCAGGTTGCCGCGGGCGTCCATGTGGGTGCCGGAGAACAGCACTTCCTTACCGTCCGGCGTGAAGCTCAGCGGCGTCTCGTTGGCCGAGTGCGTCGTCAGCCGGCGCGAAGGGCCGCCCTGGGCCGAGACCAGGAAGACATCGTAGTTGCCATAGAGGTTGGCCGCGTAGGCGATGCTGCGGCCGTCTGGCGACCACACGGCGCGCGAGTTGCTCTGGCCGTTGGCCACCAGCAGCCGGGCCACGCCACCCTCGGCGGGCACGACAAACAGGTTGCCCTGGAAGCTGAAGGCGATCTGGCTGCCATCGGGCGAGATGGCCGGGTAGCGCATCCACAGCGGATCCTGCAGCGGGCCCAGGGCCGGGTTGGCGCTGGCCGCGGAAGGTGTGGCTGCTGAAGCTGAGGTAGCAGCGGTGAGCAGGCACAGCGTGGCGGCCGCATGGGCCAGCGCACGCAAGGGAGTCGAAAACAACATGGACGGTCCTGGACAGGGAGCGATGGTGACGGCAATTTGACACCAGCCGCACTGTCGTTTTTCTGTCCGCAATCCCCTTGAACGTGGCTCCCCGTTCGTCGCAAAGCACGCGACAACTAGCGGTATTTCTGCGTATGCCCGAGCCGCTCACCGCGGGCGCAGCTGGCCAGCAGTTCCGCCAGCCGCCGAGCCTGGGTGGCGGCCGTCTTGGGGCTGGTGACCCAGTGCACCGCCGTGCGCCGGTAGCCTGGCGGCTGGGCCAGGAAGAAGGCCAGGGCATCGGGCAGCGCATGCAACTGCGCCGCCATCTCCGGCGGCAACTCCTGCGGCCGGGCGGCAAAGGTGTAGCCGGTGTGGTGTTCGGGCTTGCGCGCCTCGAACACCGCCAGCCCCTCCGGCCGCATGCGCCCCTCGGCCAGCAACACCGGCACCCGCTGCACGTTGACCATGCTCCACACGCTGCCGGGCCGGCGCGGCGTGAAGCGGATGCTGTAGCGCGCGTCGTCGATGCGCCGGCGCACGCCGTCGATCCAGCCCACGCACAGCGCCTCGTCCACCGACTCGGGCCAGGTCACGCTGGGCTGGCCGCTGCCCACTTTCCAGTAGCCCAGCAACAGCTCGGTCTGGGTGGCGTGGTGGCGCTTGAACCAGGCGTGCAACTGGGCTGGCGTGGCGAAATACAGGGCTTCACTCATGGTGGTGCGCTGGCGGCGCTGGTGGCAGCGCCCGGTTCGCCCATCACCTGCGCCAGTGCGGCCGAGCGCAGCTGGCCCTTGCCGATGGGGCGGCCGGCGGCAAAGACCTGGAAGTCCGGCTGCTTCGCTTTCACGCGGAACGGCTGAAGGCAGCGGATCGCCAGGTCCTGCGTCTCGCCAGGGTTCAGCTGGCCCTCGGGGTCGTACAGCCGCAGCGCGCAGGTCAGCACTTCGGGTTCGCCGGAGAAGCGCAACTGGGCCATGAAGTTGTGAAAGACCGGTGCATCTCGCCCGCTCTTCAGGCCCAGCGGCCAGAGCTGCAGGTTCACCGCCACGTTGCGGTCGGCGGGGAACTGGAACAGCTCGGCATCGGCTGGTGGATCGGCCGCGAGAGCGCTCGCGCCGAAGATCAGCAACGGCACAGCCAAACGCCAGCGGGCAGAAAGGCGACAACCAGCCATCGCCTTACCCGTTCGCCAGCGCCTGCAGTTTCTTCATCGTGGCCCAGTTGCGGCTGGTCGCGCGGTCCTTGAACAGCTTCTCGAAGGCCGGCGCCAGCTTGCTGTCCAGGATGCCCGGCTCGCAGCGCAGGTAGGCCACGCCGGGGCCGATGGCAAAACCGTCGGGCGCCCAGTCCTTCTCGCCCAGCTGCTTCAGCGCGGCGCTGGTGGCCTCGCTGTCCGGCTCCCGCAGCACGGCCACCAGCAGGCGCGAGGCGATCTCGTCGGCATCGTCCCAGGGCATGGCCGCGAGCATCGCGTCCAGCTGCGCGGCCGAGATCACCGTGGTCTTGCTCTGCACGCCCAGGTGTTGCTCGATGGCAGTTTCGATGGCCGCTGCCAGCTTGATCGCCGTGGGCCTGCCGGTCGCGCTGAAGACGACATTGCCGCTGTTGAGCAAGGTGCTCACCTCGCTGTGGCCCAGCTCGGTCTCCAGCAGCGTGCGCAGCTCCGCCATCGCAATGCGCTTGGCCTTGCCGACGTTGATGCCGCGGAAGAGGGCGATCCAGCGGGCCATCAGACGGCCGCCTCCACGACCATCTGCACGCGCACCTGCCCCTGGAACTCGTCCACGCTGAGCCGGTACGCCAGCCGCACCGTTTCGGCCACCGGCTCGGCATGGCCGAACCAGATCGCGTCGCGCAGCGTGCCTTTGGGGCCGCCGTGGCGCACGCGCAGCTTCAGGTGCTTTTCGCCGACCAGCTTTTGCTGGATGACCACCACCTCGTCGCAGAAAACAGGTGCCTCAAAACCCTGGCCCCAGACCACGGCATCCAGCTTGGCCACCGTCTCGGGGTTGAAGTATTCCGGCAGCAGCGGCCCATCGGTCGCCAGCTTGCGGGCCAGGGCTTCGGGCAGCAGCCATTCCTGGGCGACTTGCTGCAGCGCCTGGTCGAAGGTCTCGAAGTCTTCTTCTGCCAGCGTGCAACCGGCGGCCATCGCGTGGCCGCCGAATTTCTTCAGCACGCCGGGGTGGCGCTTGGTCACCAGGTCCAGGGCGTCGCGCAGGTGGAAGCCGGGGATGGAGCGGCCGGAGCCTTTGAGCAAACCGTCTGCGCCCAGCGCGAAGACGAAGGTCGGCCGGTGCAGCCGGTCTTTCATGCGGCCGGCCACGATGCCGACCACGCCTTCGTGGAAGTCCGGGTCGAACAGCACCACCGCGGCGGGCGGCTGGCCCTCGGGCATCAGCGAGTCCAGCAGCAGCTCGGCCTGCTCGCGCATGCCGGCTTCCACGTCGCGCCGTTCGCGGTTGATCGCGTCCAGCTGCTGCGCGAGTTCGATGGCGCGGCCGGGGTCGTCGGTGGTCAGGCATTCGATGCCCAGCGTCATGTCCGACAGCCGGCCCGCGGCATTGATGCGCGGGCCCAGCGCAAAGCCGAAGTCGAAGGCGCTGGCCTTGGCGGGCTGGCGCGAGGCCGCGGCAAACAGCGCCGCCACGCCCGGCTGCATGCGGCCGGCGCGGATGCGCCGCAGGCCTTGCGCCACCAGGCGTCGGTTGTTGCCGTCCAGCTTCACCACGTCCGCCACCGTGCCCAGCGCGACCAGGTCCAGCAGCGCGTCCAGCTTGGGCTGGGGTACGGTTTCGTAGGCGCCACGCTGGCGCAGCTCGGCGCGAAGCGCGAGCAGGGTGTAGAACATCACGCCCACGCCGGCCAGCGCTTTGCTGGGAAACTCGCAGCCGGGCTGGCTGGGGTTCACGATCACGTTGGCATCCGGCAGCAGCACCTCGCCGTCCACCAATGCGGGCAAGTGGTGGTCGGTCACCAGCACCTGCATGCCGAGCGCGCGCGCATGGGCCACGCCAGCCTGGCTGGCAATGCCGTTGTCCACGGTCAGCAGCAGCTGCGGCTGGCACTGGGCCACGGCCAGGTCGACGATGGTGGGCGTCAGCCCATAGCCGTGAACCGCGCGGTCCGGCACCACGTAGTGCAGCTGCGCGGGCTGTCCGCCCAG
>NZ_VIDT01000127.1 GCF_006519715.1 Ideonella azotifigens | reverse complement strand
TGCAGCTGCCCGCGCCGGCCGACGCACGCTTCGTGCTCGGCGGCCCGGTACTGGAAGCCGGCGGCGTGGCTGCCTGGTGGCTGGACTGAGCCCTTTGTCGACCCGGGCCGCCTGGCCGTGGCACATTGCCGGTATTGGCCACCCCGGCGCCATCCACTTGTGCGATGTTCTGCCCGCCAGGCCACCACTCCCCGAAGATCCCCCGAAGAGAAGTTGAGATGAAGATCACCCGCCTCACCACCTACCGCGTTGCCCCGCGCTGGATGTTCCTCAAGGTCGAGACCGATGAAGGCATCACCGGCTGGGGCGAGCCCGTGCTTGAAGGCCGGGCCCGCACCGTCGAAGCCGCCGTGCAGGAATTCGCCGAGACCCTGATCGGCCAGGACCCAATGCGCATCAACGACCTGTGGCAGACCATGTACCGCGGCCATTTCTACCGCGGTGGCGCGATCCTGATGAGCGCCATCGCCGGCATTGACCAGGCCCTGTGGGACATCAAGGGCAAGGCCCTGGGCGTACCGGTCTACCAGTTGCTGGGCGGCCTGGTGCGCGACAAGATGAAGGTCTACAGCTGGGTCGGCGGCGACCGGCCGGCCGACATCGTGGCCGACATGCAGCGCCTGATGGAAGGCGGCTTCGACACCTTCAAGCTCAACGGTACCGAGGAATTCGGCCTGCTGGACACGCCGCGCGCCATCGACACCGCCGTGGCCAAGATCGCCGGCGTGCACGACGCGCTGGGCACCCAGGTCAGCTTCGGCATCGACTTCCACGGCCGCGTCTCCGCGCCCATGGCCAAGCCGCTGCTGAAGGCGCTGGAGCCGTTCCGTCCGCTGTTCGTCGAAGAGCCGGTGCTGGCCGAACAGGCCGAGCACTACGCGCGCTTGGCCGCGTCCACCAGCATCCCGCTGGCCGCCGGCGAGCGCATGTACTCGCGCTTCGAGTTCAAGCGCGTGCTCGAAGCCGGCGGCATCGCCATCGTGCAGCCGGACCTGTCGCACGCCGGCGGCATCACCGAATGCCACAAGATCGCCTCGATGGCCGAGGCCTACGACGTGGCCTTTGCACCGCACTGCCCGCTCGGCCCGGTGGCACTCGCCGCCTGCCTGCAGGTCGACTTCGTCTCGCACAACGCCGTGCTGCAGGAACAAAGCATGGGCATCCACTACAACAAAGGTGCCGAGCTGCTGGACTACGTCATCAACAAGGAAGACTTCCGCATAGCCAACGGCTACATCCATGCGCTGCCCAAGCCCGGCCTGGGCGTGGAAGTGGACGAAGAACGCGTGATCCGCGCCGCCAAGAACGCGCCCGATTGGCACAACCCGATCTGGCGCCACAAGGACGGGAGCGTGGCGGAGTGGTGAGCCGGTGATCGGCATGACCTGAGGCTTCGCGCCGCCATCCGAGAAATGGGGTACACAATAGGCGACGGAAATCGATGCGGTAAAGCGTGAAGTATTGACACCATGAGAATGAGTGTGACGACGCTTGCTCCTGGCTCCAGCCCCCACCCGGCGCAGGCTTCGCGCCGGACACTTGCCGGGCTGCTTGCGGCGGCGTCACCGCTGTGGGCCTGTGGCCAACCGGTCGATCCGGAGCCCTCGCCGGCCACGGCTGGCACAACGGAGCAGCTGGCTCAGGTCGTCGTCACCGGAACCCGCGCCAGTCTGATGTCGGCCCAGCAGCTGAAACGCAATTCACTGGAGGTCGTCGATGCGGTGCTCGCCGACGACATCCTGAAACTGCCGGACTTCAGCGTGACCGATGCGCTGCAGCGCGTCACCGGCGTCCAGGTCGCACGTGACCGGGGCGACGGCACCGCCACCGCCATCCGCGGCCTCACGCAGATGCAGACGACGCTGAACGGCCGGGAGGTCTTCAGTGCAGGGACCGGGCGAAACCTCGAATTTGCCGACATTCCCGCCGAGATGCTGGCCAGCCTTCGCGTGTACAAGACTTCGTCGGCGTCCCAGATCGAAGGCGGCATTGGCGGCCTCGTGGACATGCGCACCCGCCGGCCCTTCGACTTCGCCGGGCGCGAGGCGGCCATCTCGCTGCGGCGTGTGGACTCGCAGCTCGCACAGGCCGGGGCGAACCAGTTTTCGGTGCTGGCGTCCGACCGCTGGCAGACGGCCGGCGCCGGCGAGTTCGGCCTGCTCGTGAACGTTTCGCGCCAGGACCGTGCATGGCGCGAAGATCAGAAAAGCACCGGCAATCCCATCGCGCGCAGCGACATCGTGGCGGGCCAGATCGTCAACGTGGCCAGCAGCACGTCGGAAGCCACGAGTGTCGGCCTGCGTCGGCGCACCGGCATTGCGGGCGTGCTGCAGTGGCGGCCGAACGAGCAGCTCGAACTCTATGCCGAGGCCATCAGCGCTCGGCTGGCCACGCGGCAGGACTCGTACCAGATCAACGCGTCGGCCGCACCAACGTTTCAGGCAGACAGTGTGCAACTGTTCCCGGGCACCAGCGACGTGCGGCGCATCACCTGGACCAACGCACCGATCTCCATCCTCAGCTTCGCGCGCGACACCACCGACCGCACCCGCAGTGCCGCGCTTGGCGGCAGTTGGCGCGATGAAGCCACGACCCTCAAGCTCGACCTCAGTCACGCGCGGAGCTTCAACCACCTGTTCTTTTCGGGTCCGACGCTCGCGGGAACGGCCGCGAGCTTCACGCAGGACGTGTCGACGCCGGTACCGTTCACCCGGGTCGGCGGAACCGATCTGCTCGATCCGCACAACTTCCAGGTCAGCTCGATCGCCTACCGCACTCGCCCGTTCGAGGGCCACCTTGCAGCCGGGACGATCGATCTCGAACAAGTGCTGCAAGGCAGCTTTTTGCGGACGCTGGAGGCCGGGTTGCGCTTCGCGCGGCGCGGCGCAACCGACAGCCCCGGGCTGGTCTTCGCCGATGCGCCCGTGTCCGGGGTGTCGGCCGCGGACCAGGCCGGTTTTGCAGTTCCCAATCCCTATGGCGATTTTCTCGGCACGGGATCTTCGAACAGCCTGGCGCACTACATCGTCGGCAACCTCGACGCGGCCCGCGATGCGGTGACCTACCGCAGTGCCTTCGGCATCACCACGCCGATCCCCGCCGGCGGCAACCCGCTGGGCCTGTGGACGATTCGCGAGGACACCCAGGCGGCCTATGCGGCAACGGTGTTCAAGGCCTCGGCCTGGCCGCTGGACGGCAACGCAGGCCTGCGCATCGTGCGCACCAGCGAGTCTGTCGACGGCAATCAGGCGCTGCCCGCCACCGGCAGCACCGCGCCGATCACGATCGCCAGCAGCTACGTCGACCTGCTGCCCAGCGTGAATCTGCGCTACCGGCTGGCGCCCGGATGGCAGCTGCGCGCCGCCGCATCCAAGACCCTGACGCGGCCGAACTTCGACCAGCTGTCGCCGTCGGTGACCTTGGTCCGCAACTCGGTCGACCCGACCCTCAACCAGGGCGCCGCCGGCAACCCCGGGCTGGCGCCGGTGCGCTCGCGCAACCTCGACCTGGCGCTGGAGACCTACTTCAGTGCCACCACCTTGGCCCATCTGACCGGGTTCGTGAAGAAGGTCGATGGCTTCGTCACGACGGTAAGCGATCCCGAGACCCATGACGGCGTGACCTACCAGGTGAGCCGGCCGCAGAACGGGCCGATGGCCGACGTGCGCGGCCTGGAGATCGGCTACCAGCAGTTTTTCGACTGGCTGCCGGGCGCCTGGCGCGGGCTGGGACTGCAGGCCAACTACACCTACGTGGACAGCGAAATGCGGGGCACCGGGCTGCCGCTGCAGAACTTTTCGAAGAACAGCTGCAACCTGATCGGTCTGTACGAATTCGGCCAGGTGTCGGCCCGCCTCGCCTACAACTGGCGAAGCCGGTTCTTGAGCGGGATCACCAACATCGTCAACCTGGGCTCGCAGCCTGTCTACACGCGCGGCTACGGCTGGCTGGATGCGTCGCTGCGCTGGAAGGTCAGCACACAACTCACGCTTGCGCTCGAAGGCAACAACCTGCTGAACACGCGCCGGACTTCGTACTACACGGTCGCGACACGACCGCAGAGCGCCTGGATCAACGACATTCAGATCGGCCTCGGCGCGACGCTCCGCTTCTGAGACCGCCCAGCTGCAAATGCGCTTCTAAAGCAGGACAGGCAGCCGCCTGCTGGCGCGACAATGGCAACCTGGCCGCATCGGCGGCGGCCGTCGTCTCGAAGAAGTGTCAATGGATTGATCGGGAGTGGCAGTGGGCGGTATGCAGACACCTGGTCGACGACTCGCAGCATGGCGGATGTCCAGCGTGATCGTCTTGAACGCCTTGTTGATCGGCATGAACCATGCCGTCGCATCGTCAATCCCGCCCAACGCCGCCTGGAATCTCGAGGCCACCCAGGCCCGCGAGCTGGTCGAAAACGACGCGCCACGTGCCCTTCACCAGGCACAGCAATTGTTGGCGGCGCTGCCCGTGGACGCCTCGCCGGTGGACCGGGCCCGGGCGCTGAACCTGGTGGCGCGCGCCGAGGTCTATCTCGCGCAGACCGAAGCCGGGGCCGGGCATGCCAGCGCGGCGCTGGCGCTCGCCAAGGCATCGGACGATCGTGTCGGACAGGCCGAGGCCGAACTCAACATCGCGCTGAGCGCGATCAACCAGGCCCGCATCGACGCCGCCGTGGCTGCCACGACGCAAGGCCTGGCCGTGCTCGATGGGGTCGACCGGCCCGACCTGCTCGGCGAGGCGATGCTGCGCATGGCAATGTCGTACCGCCGTATCGGCCAGGTCAACGAGTCGGTCACGATGACGATGCAGGCGATGGAGATCGCCCAGCGCACGAGCCAGCCGCGTGTGCTGGCCTACGCACACCAGGGTCTGGGCATCTCGTTCAACCAAAGCGGTCGCCTTGCAGAGGCGCGCGAGCATTTCGAACAAATGCGAGTGCAGGCGCAACGGGCCGGCTCCAGGATGCTCGAGGCCGATGCGCTCTCCAACTTGGGCGGCGTGGTGGCCGGGCTCGGCGATATGGCGGCCGGCGAACGGCTCTGTCGCGAAGCGATCAAGCTGTACCGCGCGATCGGCATGCCGTTCAGCATCAGCTTTGCACAATTCGGGCTGGCAGAGTTGCTGCGCAAGCAGGGTCGTCTTGCCGAGACCGGGCAATTGCTCGACGAGGTGCTCGCGCGCTATCTCGAACACCCGAACCTCATTGGCCAGTGGTTCGTGTTGAACGCGCGGAGCAGCAACTTCGAAGCGCAAGGCCGCAGGGCCGAGGCTCGCGCCGCCGCCGATGAGGCCTATCGACTGGCACAGCAAATCGGCTTCCCGCTCTACCGCAGCGAAAGCGCGCGGCGGCTGGCCGCAGTGGTCGCGGCTGCCGGCAATGCCCGGCAAGGCTATGAGCTGCTGCTCGAAGCCTCCAACATGACCGACAAGGCCGCGCGCGAGAAGGCCAGCAGCCACATGGTTGAGCTGGCGCAGCGCTACGAATCCGAGAGCCGGCGGCGGCAGATTGCCGAACTCGAACGCCGCAACGAGCAGCAGACGGCTGAGCTGGCGCAACGGGCGCTACAGCAGCGCTGGTTGTGGACGGTGCTGGGCGGCAGCATCATCACGCTGACCGGGGCCATCGTGTTCGTCGTGTTCCTGCGGCGCTCGCAGCGCCAGCTCGAAGTGATCAACACCCGCCTCACGCAATCGCAGGACGAGATTCAGCACCAGGCCGGCATCCTGCGGCTGATCCTCAACAGCATTGGCGATGGCGTCGCCGTGTCCGACGAGCAGGGCAATCTGATCCTGATGAATCCGGCGGGCGAGCAGATCCTCGGCCCCGTCGACAAGGTTGTCGACGCGCGTGACTGGTCGCGGATGCTCGGCATCTACCTGCCCGACGAGGTAACTCCCTACCCGGTCGTGGACCTGCCGCTCGCGCGTGCGGTTCGCGGCCAGTCCTGCGACGCAGTCGAGTTGTACCTGCGCAATGCCAGTTGCCCCGAAGGGCGCTGGCTGATCGTGACGGCGCGTCCGCTGGTCGATGCCGAAGGCGCGGCGCGCGGCGGCGTCGCGGTGTTCTCCGACGTGACGGCGCGCAAACGGGTCAACGAAGAGATCCGCTTGCTCAACCAAAGTCTGGAGGAACGCGTGCGGTCCCGCACCGCCGACCTCGAACAGTCGCAACAAATGGCCAAGGCCGCCAACCGGGCCAAGAGCGAGTTCCTCGCCAACATGAGCCACGAAATCCGCACGCCGATGAACGCGATCATCGGCATGTCACACCTGGCGCTCGGCAGCGATCTCGACGCCCGGCAGCGCGGCTACATCACCAAGGTTCATCGCTCGGCCGAGGCCTTGCTCGGCATCATCAACGACATCCTCGACTTCTCCAAGATCGAGGCCGGCAAGCTCGATGTCGAACACATCCCGTTCAGCGTCGCCGAGGTGCTGGACGACACCAGCAATCTGGTGGGGCTGAAGGCCGAGGCAAAGGGTCTGGAGCTGCTGCTCGTGCTGCCGCCGGGACTGCCTCCCTTGCTGTTGGGCGACCCTTCGCGTTTGGGCCAGGTCCTGCTGAACCTGGGCAACAACGCCGTCAAGTTCACCGAACGTGGCGAAGTGTCGATCGGCGTGCAGCTGCTTGAACGCGATGCCGCGTCGGTGGTGCTCAGCTTCGAAGTGCGTGACACCGGAGTCGGCATCGATGCCGCGGACTGCGCCCGGTTGTTCCAGCCCTTCGTGCAGGGCGATGCGTCAACCAGCCGCCGCTACGGCGGCACAGGACTGGGGCTGGCGATCAGCCAGCAGCTGGTGCAGCTGATGGGCGGCCGGATCGGGGTGGTGAGCACACCGGGGCAGGGCAGCCGTTTCCATTTCAGCGCCCGCTTCGGCTTGCCAGCGGACGCCGCGTTGGACCCACCCACGCCCGTCGACTCATTGCAGGCGCGTGTGCTCGTGGTCGACGACAACGCAGCCGCACGCGAACTCTTGTGCAAGATGGCCGGCGCGCTCGGCATGCATGCCGAAGCGGCCAGCAGCGGCGAGGAGGCCCTGGCGGCAATGGCGCAGGCCGATGCGAGCATCGTGCCCTATCAGCTGCTGCTGGTCGACTGGAAGATGCCCGGCATGGATGGTGTCGAGTGCGTGCGCCGCATTCGTGATCGCGCACTGCGCCACCCTGCACCGGCCGTCATGATGCTGACGGGGTTCGGCCGCGACGAGATCGAAAGACGTCTGGACGAGGTTTCGCTGAAGGTGGGCGCTCTGCTCACCAAGCCAGTCACGCCGTCGACACTGTACGAAGCCTGCTGCGCCGCGCTCGGCCTGATGTTGGACCCGACCAGCCGAGCGCGCCTGCGTGAGCGCGTCAGTTCGGCGCACCGCGCCGGTCTGAAGGGCGCGCGCATTCTGCTGGTTGAGGACAACCTGATCAATCGCGAAGTCGCGGTCGAGTTGCTGGGCCGTGCCGGCATCGTCGTCAGCGTTGCCGGTGACGGCGCACAAGCGCTCGAGCGACTGCAGCGTGAACCGTTCGATGGCGTGCTGATGGACTGCCAGATGCCGGTGATGGACGGCTACACGGCGACGCGCGAGTTGCGCCGCGACCCGCGGCTGAAGGACCTGCCGGTGATTGCGATGACGGCCAACGCCATGGTTGGCGACCGGGAGAAGGTGCTGGCTGCGGGCATGAACGACCACATTGCCAAGCCGATCAAGGTCAACGAAATGTTCGCAACGATCGCGCGCTGGATCCAACCGGGTGGCGCCGGGCCGATCGCCGTGGCGGCAGCGTCGCGGCTCGCGACCGAGCTGCCCGATCAGGTGCCCGGCCTGGATGCGAGCGCCGGGCTTGACGCCGTGATGGGCGACGCTGTGCTGTACCGCCGCCTGCTGCGCCTGTTCCGCGATCAGCAACAGGACTTCCGCCAGAAGTTTCACGCGGCCCGGGCCGGCGGCAACGCGGATGGCGCAATGCGCCTGGCCCACGACCTGAAGAGCGGGGCCGGGCAGATCGGCGCGCACGCCCTCCAGCGTGCTGCCGAGGCACTGGAGCAGGCGTGCATAAAGGGCGGCCGTGAGCCCGAAATCGCTGATCGGGCGGCCGCCGCAGCCGATGGCCTTGAGCCGCTGGTGGCCGCCTTGCGTTCGCTCGACTGAGCGGCCGGCGCATCACGCGCAGGCCCACGGTGCACTGGCCGCCCTCGCCCACCCGGATGCCAGCCACTGTCGCCTGGGGCTCAGCGGTTGCGCCAGCACGGGGCCGCGGGGATCACTCCCCCTGGATGCGCTTGGCGGCGCGGTCCAGGCCGTCCTTCACGGTTTCGCGGCCCTGGGTGATGTTCTGCAGCGCGGCGGCCATCGCGGTCCAGAAGCGGGTCATCTCGGTGTTGTTGGGCATCGGCGTGCCGGACTGGGCGGCGGCAAAGGTGCCGGCGATCAGCGGGTCGGACTTCAGCTCGGCGTAGTAGGCCTTGTTGGCTGGCACGCCCAGCGGCACGTGGGCGTTCATCGCCTTCAGGCCGTCCATTGAGAGCAGGTAGTTCTCCAGGAACTCGTTGGCCGCTTCCTTCTGCTTGCTGTTGGTGGCGATCATCGCGCCCAGCACGCCGACAAACGGGCCACCCTGCTTGCCGTCGATCTTCGGGAACGGGGCGACACCGAAGTTGATCTTGCTTTTCTTCAGGTTGTTCCAGGCCCAGGGGCCGTTGATCGTCATGGCCACGCGACCCTCGTTGACGCCCGCTTCGGCCTCGGCATAGCTGGCGGTCTTGGGCATCACGCCGGCCTTGATCAGCGACATCAGCGTCTCGATGCCGCGCACCGCGCCGGGGTTGTTGACACCTGTGTCCTTGGCGTCATAGGTGCCGTCGGCGTTGCGCTTGAAGGCATAGCCACCGCCGGCGGACATCAGGCCGTAGGAGTAGTAGATCTCCGTCATCGGCCACATGATGGCGCGCTTGCCCTGGGCCGAGAGCTTCTTGTCCAGGCCGACCACCTCGTCCCAGGTGGTGGGCGGCGTGGGCACCAGGGCCTTGTTGTAGATCAGCGCCAGGGCCTCGATGGACAGCGGGTAGCCCCAGGTCTTGCCGCCGATGCGCCAGGCCTTCCAGGCCAGCGGGTCGATGGCGTCCACCGTCTTCTTGCTTGGCGTGACGGGCGCGATCAGGCCGGCAGAGATCCAGCTGCCAACGCGGTCATGCGGCCAGATCCAGATGTCCGGGCCCTTGCCGGCCGCGGCGGCCTGCTCGAACTTGGCGATGGCGTCTTCCGGGTGCTCGACCTTGACGGCGATGCCGGTATCGGCGCTGAACTTTTCGGCGATCTTGGCAATGCCTTCGTAGCCCTTGTCGCCGTTGATCCAGATCAGCAGGCTCCCATCGGCCGCGTGCGCGACGCTGGCGCCGAGCATGGCGGTGAGCGCGGCCGCAGCCAGCAAGGTGTGGGCCGCAGCGCGGCGGGTCAGCGATCCGGTCATCGGGAACTCCTTTGTCTCCAAGGGTGGCATTCAGACCAAGCGGGGCGGCATGCCACAGCAGCACCGCCTTTGAGGTAGAAATATTTAAGTTAAACGCTTAATCTTGTGCGCGGATTTTTGAGCCGCTGCCTGCGCAGTGCCAATAGGGCTATCCCGCATCTGATCCAGACAGGCAAATCGCCGCGCATCGGCTTTCTAAGCTTGTCCAAATTAAACGCTTAACAATCGTTCAAGAGGATGACGGGCCAGGCTTTGTTCCCCCAAGGTGGGGACGTGCGGCCCGCCCTGCCGGCCGCACACTGCGGCCGTCCCTTCCCCTGTGGTTCATGCCAACGATTGCCAAGGAGATGCACATGCCCGCTTACGGTGAACGCGTTCTGCAAAAAGACATGAAGGGCCCGGACGTGGCCGAGCTGCAGTTGCGGCTGGCGGGATTCCGCGGCACGCTGCCGGACGGCGACTTCGGCTCGGGCACCGAGCTGCAGGTGCAGCAGTTCCAGCGAGACGTGATGAAGATGGCCAGCCCGACGCGGGTGGTGGACAAGGCGACCTTCATCGCCATCGACCAGTTCGCGCAACGCTGCCCGATCGACTTCAAGCAGCTGAAGTGCCCCTGCGGCACCTGCAGCGGCTTTGGCCGCGGGCTGTTCCGTGGCCAGTACCTGCCGGGCGGCCAGGGCCAGGAGATCAACAACCTGTACGAATACCCCGGCATCCACCGCATGCTGCTGTGGGCCGTGCGGGCGGCGTATTTCTACATGCCTGAGCACCAGTTCTCGTTCAGCTCGGGCTACCGCTGCAGCGTGGACAACCAGCAGCACAAACGCACCAGCACCAACCACCACGGCAAAGCGGTGGACCTGGACATTGCGCTCAAGGCCGGCGAGAGCAAGCGCGACGACGCGGTCAAGTGCGATGCCGTGCGCGGCAAGCTGGTGGAGCTTTCGAACGCCCAGATCGGCTGGACAGCTGCCAACCGCAAGGCGCTGGAGCCTTCTTCCATCGCACCGACCTGGGTGCACTACGACGTGCGCCAGTACGACGCGGTCTACCTGGCCGACAGCTACTTCTGCAAGGACGCCGACTCGCTGGACAGGCCGATGCCGATCAAGGTGTAGCCAGCCCGGCAGCGCCAGCGGCGTCCAGCGCCTCAAAGCGCTTGGCAAGGAAGTCCACCAGCGCCCGCACCCGCCGCGGCACGAAGCGGCCGCTGGGCAGCAGCGCGTGCAGCGGATACGGCTCGGTTTCCCAGTCGATCATCAGCGGAACCAATTCGCCGGACGCCAGGTGGCGCAGCAGGTCCAGCTCGGAGCGCAGCATGATGCCGGCGCCGGCCAGCGCCCAGTCGCGCGCCAGCGAAGCGTCGTCCACGCTGCGGTCGCCATGCACCGTCACCTCCGTCCACTGGCCCTGCTGGCCGAAGCGCCAGCGCCTGTAGGGCTTGCCGCCGCGGTCGAAGATCAGGCAGTTGTGGCGCAGCAGGTCCTGCGGGTTCTGCGGCGCCGGATGGCGCGCCAGGTAGGCCGGCGAGGCACACAGCACGATGCGCCCCACGGCCAGGCGCCGAGCGACCAGGCGCGAGTCCGGCAAGGCGCCGTAGCGCAGCGCCAGGTCCACTTCGTCG
>NZ_VIDT01000126.1 GCF_006519715.1 Ideonella azotifigens | reverse complement strand
CATCCGCTGCAGTACACGCTCAGCCAGGGCCGCCGCCACCCGCGCCGGCCCGCCAAGCCCAGCGGCACGGTCTACCAGCGCCACATTCCCTGGCTGGGCCAGAGCCTGTCCTTCCGCACCGTGGACCTGGTGCAAGACCTGCCGGTGTTCAGCCGCTGGATGAACGACCCGGTGGTGGCCGAGTTCTGGCAGGAAGAAGGCGACCTGGCCAGGCACCGCGCCTACCTCGAAGGCCTGGCGGTCGACCCGCGCGTGCTCAGCCTGATCGGCTGCTTCGACGGCCAGCCCTTCGGCTACTTCGAAGCCTACTGGGCCAAGGAAGACCGCATCGCCCCGTTCTGCGACGCGCAGGACTTCGACCGCGGCTGGCACGCGCTGGTCGGCGAGGCCCGCTTTCGCGGCGCGCCCTGGCTCACCGCGTGGATGCCCGGCATGTCGCACTACCTCTTGCTGGACGATTGCCGCACCCAGCGCATCGTCATCGAGCCGCGCGCCGACAACGCCAGGATGATCCGCAGCCTTTCGCGCTGCGGCTATGCGCTGATGAAGGAATTCGACTTCCCGCACAAGCGCGCAATGTTGGGCCAGCTGCTGCGCGAGCGCTTCTTCGGCGAAGCCCTGTGGATTCCCGCGCGTCCCGGCGCGTCCCTTTGAAGGTTGCCTCCATGCACATCCACGACCTGATCGGCATCGGCTTCGGCCCGTCCAACATCGCACTGGCCATTGCGCTCGAAGAGCGCCGCGCCGCTGGCAGCCGCGCGCCGGACACGCTGTTCATCGA
Organism: Ideonella azotifigens; assembly: GCF_006519715.1. Taxonomy (GTDB): domain Bacteria; phylum Pseudomonadota; class Gammaproteobacteria; order Burkholderiales; family Burkholderiaceae_C; genus Ideonella; species Ideonella azotifigens. The sequence continues at coordinate 10,317 of NZ_VIDT01000126.1, read as the reverse complement.
GAAGCAGCCCGGCTTCGTCTGGCACCAGAACATGCTGCTGGACCAGGCCCACATGCAGATCTCCTTCCTGAAGGACCTGGCCACGCTGCGCAACCCCGCCAGCCGCTTCACCTTCCTGAACTACCTGCATGACAAGGATCGCCTGCAGGACTTCATCAACCTCAAGACCTTCTTCCCCAGCCGCCACGAGTTCAACGACTACCTGGGCTGGGCGGCGGCCCAGTTCGAGGACCGCTGCGCCTATGCCGAGGAAGTGCTGGAAGTGCTGCCCGAGGGCCGCGCCGGCCAGGTCGAGCTGCTGTGCGTGCGCACGCGGGACGCCCGTGGCCAGACCCGCGAGCGCCTCACGCGCCACCTCGCCATCGGCATGGGCGGCGCGCCGCATGTACCGGCCGGCTTCCAGCCGCTGAAGGAAGACCGCCGCGTCTTCCATTCCAGCCAGTACCTGGGCGCCATCGCCCGCGTGCCGGAGGCCAGGCGCATTGCGGTGATCGGCGCGGGCCAGAGCGCGGCCGAGATCTTCATGGACCTGCAAGGCCGCAGCCCGGTGCACGAGATCGACCTGGTGATGCGCGCCCGCGCCATCCGCCCGTCGGACGACAGCCCGTTTGCCAACGAGATCTTCAATGCCAGCTTCACCGACTTCGTCTTCAGCCGCCCGGACGCCGAGCGCGCCGAGCTGCTCGAAGAGTTCTGGCACACCAACTACGCCGCACCCGACCTCGCGCTGGTGCAGCAGATCTTCGACGTCTTCTACCGCCAGCGCGTCAGCGGCCAGGACCGCCACCGTTTCCTGCGCCGCCACGAAGTGGCCGAAGTGCAGGCCAGCCGCGAAGGCGTGACGCTGACGCTGCGCGACCTCAACCACGACCTGCTGCAGCACAAGACCTACGACGCCGTGGTGCTGGCCACCGGCTACGAACGCGACGGCCACCGCCGCCTGCTCAAGCCGCTGCGCGAACACCTGGGCCGCTTCGAGGTGGACCGTAACTACCGGCTGCGCACCACGCCGGACTTCAAGCCCGCCATCTTCCTGCAAGGCGCCTGCGAGTCCAGCCACGGCCTGAGCGACACGCTGCTCTCGGTGCTCGCCATTCGCTCCGACGAGATCGGCCAGGCCTTGCTGCAAGCGCTGGCCGGCGAGCGCAGCGCACCGCCCTCGCGGCTGCATGAGGCGCCCACCCACTGAAGCACGCCCTGGTTGCGCCAGCACATCACGACCCCGGCCCGCCGGGGCGTTTTCGTTTTTCCCTCTCGCTTTTTCCCTTCGTTTTTCCTTCCTTCTTTTCACCGATTCAGGAGTACTTGATGCCTTCGCTGCACCGTCCCCGCCTGCTCTGCGCCGCCCTTGGCGCAGCCTTCGGCACCCTGCTGGCCACCAGCGGCACCTCCGCCTTCGCCCAGGGCAGCCCCGCACCGGTGCCGGCAGACAGCAGCACCGAAACCAGCACCACGCTGCCCGTCGTGCGCGTGACCGGCAAGGCGCCGGTGAAGGACGGCACCGCGCTGCAGCGCGAAGGCGATGCCAAGGACGGCTACAAGACCAAGACCGTGTCTTCGGTCGGTGCGCTGGGCAGCGTCTCGCTGCAGGACACGCCGTTTGCCATCAGCGTGCTGCCGCTGCAGCTGCTCGAGAACCTGCAGGCCCAGTCGCCTGACGACCTGTTCAAGCTCACCCCTTCCAGCCGCAGCGCCACGCCCCAAGGCACCGGCTGGACGCCGGTCGTCAACATCCGCGGCTTCGACGGCAGCAACACCGCCGAAGACGGCCTGCGCCGCATCTACAACCACGCGGCCGTGCTGGAAGACAAGGAGCGCGTGGAAGTGCTGAGCGGCCTCTCGGGCTTCCTGTTCGGCGCGGCCACGCCGGGCGGCATGGTGAACTACGTCTACAAGCGCCCCACCACCGAGCGGCTGAACAGCGTGACCGTGGGCAACTACGGCGGCAGCCAGTGGTTCGTGCACGGCGACTTCGGCGGCATGATCGACAGCGAAGGCCAGTTCGGCTACCGCCTCAACCTCGTCAAGCAGGACGGCGAGACCTCGGTCGACCAGCAGAAGATCAACCGCAGCCTGGTCAGCGGCGCGCTGGACTGGCACATCACCGACCAGCTGCTGCTGGAGCTCAACGGCGTCTACAACAAGTACCACACCGACGGCCCGTCGGCCTACTGGTTCTACGACGCGCCGCACGGCAAGGCACCGGACGCCGACAAGCTCTGGGGCCAGCCCTGGGTGCAGGACGAGTTCGAGAACACCAAGCTGATGGGCAAGCTGAGCTACAAGCTCAACGACCAGCTCACGCTGCGCGGCGCCTACATGCGCGACAACATCGACCGCCCCATCCAGGACCACGCGCAGAACTACGTGGGCGATGTGGCGGCAGGCTACGAGCAGATCGGCATCCGCTCCGGCCGCACCAAGGACCGCTTCGACGCCGCGCAGGCCATGGCCGACCTGAACCTCGACACCGGCAGCGTGCAGCACAAGCTCACCCTGGGCTACGCCATGTACCAGGACAAGTTCTACGCCACCACCTTCAACCCCAACACCGGCTGGATGGGCCCGTTCCCGCTGGACCAGCCGCACCACATCGCCGAGCCCACCTTCCCCGAAGACACCACCAAGCCCATCTACGCGGCCAAGGTGCGCAACAGCAACTGGCTGATCGGCGATCAGGTCCGCTTCACCGAGCAGTGGTCGGCCCTGCTGGGCATCAGCCACAGCAGCATCGTCACCAGCGACTATGACGAAGAACTCGGCAAGGTCGTGAAGGACTACGACAAGTCACGCAACTCGCCCTCCGTCTCGCTGATCTTCAAGCCCATGCCGTGGCTGACCACCTACGCCACCTACATCGAGGGACTTGAGCAAGGGGGTGTTGCCCCCGCGGAGGCGACAGGCAACAAAGATGAGGTCATGCCGCCCATGATCAGCAAGCAGAAGGAATTGGGCGTGAAAGCCGATGTGGGCGGCATGTTGCTCACCGCCGCGTTGTTCGACATCGAGAAGGCCAATGAATACACGAATTCGGACGGCTTCTACGTGCAGGACGGGCGGCAACGCCACCGCGGCATCGAACTCGGCGCCACCGGCAAAGCCACCAGCGACCTCACCCTCTTCAGCGGCTTCACCTGGCTCGCGCCCAAGGTCAGGGGCGGCGATTACGACGGCCTGCAGCCCATCAACGTCGCCAAGGTCCTGGCCAAGGTCTACGCCGAATACCAGCTGCGCTTCATCCCCGGCCTGAGCCTGAACGGCGGCGTCTTCTACACCGGCAAGCAATGGGCCAACGAGACCAACACCGACCGCCTGCCCGCCTACACCACCCTCGACCTCGGCCTGCGCTACACCACCACCGCCGCCAACCACCCCGTGACCCTGAACCTCTACGCCAGCAACGTCACGAACAAGAGCTACTGGCAGAACTCGTACTACGTCGGCTCACCACGCAACGTGGCGTTCTCGGCGAATGTGAAGTTCTGATCTTGGCTGCCGGAGCCAACGGGGGCCGGTAGCCATGACGGCCAGCGAGTGACGGCTTCAGGGCTGGCTGCAGTTTTCTCGATGCGAGCGGTGTCCGTCGTTTCGTCTCCTTCGCCGAATGCCGGGCCAATGCTGCACGCACCCTGCCGCGCACGTCGGCCGCCGGCGCCGCGCTCGTGGGCTTTCGTGACGCCTCGGCGAACCCGCCGTGGATCGAGTTCGCAACCAGCCCGTCGACGAGGTTCGTCTTCGAGCCGAGGGAGATGCCTCGCACGTTCCAGGGTGGACGCTTCGTCGCACGCAAGCACCCGCCTGGATACCTCGAGCTTCTGGAGGCCGTTGGCGAGTTGGGCTTCGCGCTCGGTGATCTGTCTTGTTCACTCTCCCGCGTGGAGTCGCGGGTCGCGCGGCAAGGCAAGGGCAACAGCCCACGGCTGGCGTTCGGCTACCGCGTCGGGACCCTGATGTGTCGGAGCAACGCTGGAGTTCTCGTAGATCCACATTGACTGGTCCCTGGACGAGTCGAAGAGACCGTAGCCAACGGTCTGGGGACGGATGACTTGGATCAGCGCATGGCCTGACAGTTGAGTTCCGAACTCGATGACCAATCTCGGCCTTTCCTCCGCATGAATGAACATCGGCGCGTGCCGCCCCCGCGACCGCCCGCATCATGCGCGAACCGTCTGGAATGCCTTGCGGAGCTCTTCGGTGAAGATCGCCGGCTGCTCGAAGGCTGCAAAGTGACCGCCGCGGTCCACCTTGTTCCAGTAGATGAGGTGGGGCCAGTGCGCCTCCGCCCACGATTTCGGCGTCGTGAAGATCTCCTTGGGAAACATGGTGGCCGCCATCGGCAGGTCGATGACACCGGCGTTGAAGCTGGCGGAGCCCTTGCGCGTGTTCTCCCAGTAGAAGCGTGCGGACGAGGCCGCCGTGTCGGTGAACCAGTAGACAGAGATGTCATCGAGCATCTCGTCCATCGTGAGCACCTTGTCGACGCTGCCAGGGTTGTCCGTCCACGCCTGGAACTTCTCGTAAATCCAGAGGGCCAGGCCGCCCGGAGAGTCTACCAGCGGATAGCCGATGGTCTGCGGGCGGGTCGCCTGCTCCCTGAAGTAGCCGGCCCAGTCGCCCGTGAACTGCGCGGCACGATCCATGGCGTATCGCTCTTCCGCTGTCGGGTCCACCGGCAGCTTGTCCGGGAAGACGAAGGCCCAGTTCACATGCGCGGCCACCAGCCCGTCAGGCTTGACGTGGCCGAGCGCGTGGGTCACACCGGATCCCCAGTCTCCCCCTTGGGCAACCCAGCGGTCATAGCCCAGGCGCTTCATCAGGACACCCCAGGCCTTGGCCGTGCGGACGACGTCCCAGCCCGTTTCGGTGGGCTTGCCCGACCATCCGAACCCCGGCAGGGAGGGAATGACGACGTCGAACGCCTCTTCGGCGCGGCCGCCGTACGCAGTCGGGTCCGTCAGCGGGCCAATCACCTTGAGGAATTCGACCACCGAGCCCGGCCAGCCGTGGCTCATGATGACGGGCAGCGCGCCTGGGTGCTTGGACTTCACATGGATGAAGTGGATGTCGAGGTCGTCGATGCGCGTCCTGAACTGCGGGTAGCCGTTGATCTGGCGCTCGAACCTTCGCCAGTCGTACTCGTCGTGCCAGTACTTGACCACCCGCTTCGCGGTGTCCAGCGGCACGCCTTGTGACCAATCGGAAACCGTTTCACGCTCGGGCCAACGCATCATCGCCAGGCGGCGCTTCAGGTCGTCAATGTCGGTTTGTGGCACGGCGACCCGAAACGGCATGATCGCTTCTGGCACGCCGGCTGCCTGGCCGGCGAACGCGGTCGCCTGGGACAGCAGGCTCGTCGTGAACGCAGCAGCCGAGGCACCGCGCACGATGCCGAGAACCGCATCGCGGCGAGGGATATTTTCGGCGGACAGCCGCTTCAAGACATCGGACATGACGGGCCCTCAATCCTTCTTGAATGCAGCGGCAGCCGCTGCGGTGTCGAGTGCTTCGCGCAGCAACTTGATCTTGCCGTTCTCCGCGATCAACACGCCGGCATAGGTCTGGCGGTACACCTTGCCGGTGTCGGGCACCAACGCTTCGACCGAATACTCGGCGAATGCCTTGTCGGGCGTGTCGATGAACGACTTGAATTCCTTGAACCTGAAATCGGGCACACGCTTCAGTAGGCCGGTCAGGAGTCCTTCGACTCCGACAGGTCCGGTGACATGCACCTTGATCGTCGGAAGTTCCAGCACGCCATCGTCGGCGAAGAGCGCACCGGCGGCAGCGGGGTTCCGTGCGTTGTCGGTGTAGGCCTTGAGGAGGTCGAGCGCAGTTTTCATTGTGAGGTCGCGTTCTGGTGGATCGAAGGTCGTGGACGGAGTTCGGCAATTGGGTTCACGGGTTACGGAGGCTCAGGGCCGTGGGCTGCTGGCCACGAGCCCTCTGGACAGCAGGCTTTGCGCTGCAGAGGCCACGGCGTCTTCACTGCTGCGTGGCGCCCAGTCCAGCAGTTGGCGGGCCTTCCGGTTCGAGATGTGCTTGTCCTTGCCCAACTCGGGCAGCACCTGCCTGAGCTCCGGCTTGAAGAGCGAGGCGACACGTACCAACCAGTTGGGAAGCTCCCTGGTGGGCGCCTTGGCAGCGACGTCGCCGAAGCGCTCGCGGAGCATGGCAGCGACCTGGAGCATCGACACACAGTCGCCGGCCGAAGCGAGAAAGCGCTCGCCGGACGCCTTCGGGTGAGTCATGGCCCGGATGTGGAGGTCTGCGACGTCGCGCACATCCACTACGCCGAAACACACCTTGGGACAAGCGCTGAGCCGGCCCTCGAGCATCTGCTTGACCAAGGAGATCGACGACGAGTAGTCGGCCCCGAGAACGGGGCCGAAGATTCCCACTGGATTGATCACCGTCAACTCCATGCCCTGCCCTTCGGTGGCGACAAAGTTCCAGGCCGCCTTTTCGGCCAAGGTCTTGGACTTGACGTAGGCGCTGGAACTCGCATCGAGGTGAGTCCAGGACGTCTCGTCGAGGGCTTGGCTGCCACGCCCGTGGCCGTAGCCGATCGCGGCGAAGGAAGATGTGAGGACGACCCGCTTCACTCCGGCGTTTCGTGCGGCGGTCAGCACGCGCAGAGTGCCCTCACGGGCGGGGACGATAAGGTCGTCTTCATGCTTCGGCGCGGCAGGCGGGAAGGGGGACGCGACGTGGAGGACGACCTCGCAGTCCTTGACCGCATCGGCCCAGCCTTCGTCCCGTTGCAGGTCGGCCATCGCGAAGCCCAGTCGGTCATCGGCATGGGGACTGTCTTGACCCACCATGGAGCGAACGAGTGCCCGCCGGCTTTCCGAGCGCACGGTCGTACGCACTTCGTGCCCGCTCTGGAGGAGTTGCTCGATGCAGTGGCTACCGAGGAAGCCGGAGCCGCCAGTGACGAGAATCTTGCCTATGCCCATCGGATCCCTCACTTCTTCACGTGACAGCAGACTCGAACACAGAGCCGAAGGCGCTCCGAGAATTCGCGCGGAGAGGGCGAACCCTCCTTCCAGGTGAGACCGCAGAGGAACAGCACCTGCGCCACCTCTTTTGCCGAGCGGTTCGCACCGGACGTCGTGAATTCAGGCGACGCGGCCAGCGCTCCGGCGATGCGCTTCATGAACGCGCCCTTAACCTCCTCGACCGCGGCAGGAGACAGCTGATCGCCCGTCACAATGACGTCGAACGACGCGGGACTGAACGTGGCCAGGTGCCTTCCGAACCAGGCATCCAGCGCCGCCGTCAGGCGGTCGACCAGCGACAGGTCGGTCCGGCCGAGCGCCTTGTCCACCAGGGCCATGCAGTCGTCGAGGTACTTCTGCATCGCGGCGAGGAAGATCTCGTTCTTCCCCGCGAAATGCAGGTAGAGACCCTGCTTGGAGATTTCGGCGGCAGCGGCCAGATCTTCTATCGAGGTCTTCCGGTATCCGTGCCGTCCGAACTGCTTGACGGCGGCGTCGAGGATCGAGTTCCTCCGGGCCTCCGCCGCCGGTGGAGGTGCTTCACTTGATTTGCTTGCCATGTATCAAGTGTACTAATTTGGTCAATCCGGTCAACTGCCGGGCGTATCGCGGGCGCCAATCTTCGGCGCCGGCCTGGCAGCAACTTCAACCCTTGCTGAACGCGCGCGCAGCGGCCGCGGTGTCAAGTGCCTCGCGCAGCAGCTTGATCTTGCCGCCCTCCGCGATGAGCACGCCGGCATAGGTCTGGCGGTACATCTTGCCGGTGTCGACCACCATCGCCTCGACGGAATATTCGCCGAAGACCTTGTCGGGCGTGTCGATCCAGACCTTGAAGTCCTTGAAGCGAAAGTCGGGCACCTTGGCCAGCAGGCCGGAGAGCAGGGCCTCGACGGCCGCGGGGCCCCGGGCATGCGCCTGGACCGTCGGCAGTTCGAGGACGCCGTCGTCCGCGAAGAGCGCCGCGGCGGCGGCGGGAGTGCGGACATTGTCTTGATAGGCCTGAAGCAGTTCGAGTGCGGTTGTCATGAGACTTTCCTTGACAGGTGAGGGATTCGTCGATGGGCAGTTCAGACCTGCGCCATGCCACCATCGGCGAACAGTTCGATGCCGGTGATGAACGACGAATCGTCGGAAGCGAGGAACAGCGCCGCCCTGGCGATGTCGTCGGGCTGTCCGATGCGGCCGATCGGCAACTGTGCGGTCAGGTAGTCGAGCAGGCCCTGCTGCTGCGCGGCCTCGGGCCCTGCGAGCTCGACCAGGCCGGGCGTGTGGATCGGCCCTGGCGACAGCGTGTTGATGCGGATCGCACGGCCCTTCAAGTCCAAAACCCAGCTGCGGGCGAGGTTGCGCACCGCGGCCTTGGTCGCGCTGTAGATGCTGAAGTTGGCAGTGCCCTTCACGCTGGTCGTCGAGCCGGCCAGGATGACGGAGGCGCCGTGTGTTGCCTTCTCCAGCAAAGGCAACGCCTTCTGCACCGTGAACACGACGCCCTTCACGTTGCGTTCGAAGGTCTGGTCGAAATGCGCTTCGGTAATTGCGCCCAGCGGCAGCATCTCGCCCCCGCCTGCGTTCGCATACAGCACGTCAACGCGGCCATGCTGTGTCCGCACCAGGTCGTAGAGCTTGTCCAGTTCGTCCAGCTTGGTCGAGTCGGCTCGCACACCCTGGGCGTTCTGCCCGATGGCGGCGACGGCCGCATCCAGTTCGGCTTGACGCCGTCCCGTGATGTAGACGAACGCGCCTTCGGACGCGAATGTCTTGGCGGCTGCCAGACCGATGCCGGTGGTGCCACCGGTGATGACGGCAACCTTGCCGGTGAGCTTGTTTCCCATGTGGTGCTCCTGTGTTGAGAGGGTGAGCGAAGCTTACGAATGTCATGGGTAGGAATAAAGACGAGGATTTGCACTTCTTATTTCATGTGCTTGAATAATGGGGACGAAACAACCCAACGGCCAATGCCATGGACCAACTGCTGGCGCTGCGCGTTTTCGTGCGGATCGCCGAATCCGGGGCTTTCTCGCGCGCCGCCGACACAATGAACATTCCGCGACCCACGGTGACCAAGCTCGTCCAGGATCTGGAGCGCCACCTGGGGACGAAACTTCTGCATCGGACGACGCGGCGCGTCAACGTGACGCCGGAGGGCGCGGCCTACTACGAGCGGGCCACCCGCCTGATCGGCGAACTCGACGAGATGGACGAAAGCGCTTCGCACTCGCGCGCCCTGCCGCGTGGGCGCATCCGGGTTGACGTCGGCTCGGTGGTTGCCAACATGATCCTCATCCCCGCGCTGCCGGGCTTCCGCGCGCGCTACCCGGATCTGCATGTCGATCTCGGCGTCAGCGATCGTCCGGTCGACCTCATTGGAGAGGGCGTGGACTGCGCGATCCGGGGCGGGCCGTTGCCGGACACGTCGCTTGTGGCGCGACGCATCGCCGACATGGATTGGGTGACCTGCGCCAGCCCGGTCTACCTGAAGGCGCGCGGCGTTCCGTTGCACCCTTCCGAACTGATGCCCCAGCCGGCCCAGGACGCCGGCAAGCGTCGCGTTCCCGGCCACGCCGTCGCCGGCTATTTCTCGTCGCTCACCGGGCGAGCGTTCCCGCTCGAATTCCACAACGCGGGCGAGCGGATATTGGTGCATGGCCAAGTGGAGGTGGCCGTCAACGAGAGCACCGCGCATTTGAGCGCTCTACTGGCTGGGGTGGGAATCGGGCAGGCATTCAAGTTCATGGCCGCGCCGCACATCGAGAACGGCCGTTTGACCCGCCTGCTCGACGACTGGACGCGCCCGCGCCAGCCCTTCCACGTGCTGTACGCGAGCAACCGGCACCTGAGTGCCAAGATCCGGCTGTTCGTGGATTGGGTGGCCGAAGTGTTCGCGCCATTCGACGATCGGTAGGCCTCGAAGGACTGGGCTGGAAGAAGCAGCGGCACCTGTTCGACCATCTGCGGCCAGGCTTGCCCGGGCTGTTCGCAGGAACGTCGTTTGCTCAGCTGCGCCGTCACCGCCTCGGCGGCTCACGAAATTCCGTGTTGACAGGAGCCTGTCCAAATGCAGATTCGCAGCTTGATTTCCTCCGCTCTGATTGGCGCCGTCGCCAGTGCGCGGTCCATGACGCCGATGGCGACCATTGCGGCGGCGCGGCTCGCGGGGCGGCAGACGCCGGGGAAGCTGGTCCTGCTGGGCCGGCCGGTGATCAAGTTCGGGGCCTTGGCGATGGGGGTTGGGGAACTGCTGGGGGACAAGATGAAGACCGCGCCGGACCGCACGGTCTTCCTGGGGCTGTTGGCGCGCGTGTTGAGCGCTGGGATCGCC
>NZ_VIDT01000125.1 GCF_006519715.1 Ideonella azotifigens | reverse complement strand
GGCATTGAAACCCGCCTGCAGCGCGTCGTGCTGCCAGGGCATGGGCGTGCGGCAACCGTCACGGCCCTTGAACTCGGGCCAGAAGGTCTTGCCGTAAGGGTCCTGCAGCAGCTCGAACGGAATGTCCGCCTCGGGCAGGCCCAACTCCTCGCCCTGGTAGGTGCAGACGCTGCCGCGCAGCGTGAACAGCAGGGCCTGCAGCGTGCGGGTGAGCACCGGGTCGGGTTGATTGGCGGGCGCCCAGCGCGAGGCCACGCGCGGCACGTCGTGGTTGGACAGCGCCCAGCAGCCCCAGCCACCGGTGCGCGCCAGCGCCAGTTCCAGGCTTTCGACCTGCTCTCGGATCTGCTTGGCCGAGACATACGGCGTCAGCAGCGCGAAGCTGTAGGCCATGTGCAGGCGTTTGCCGGCCTCGGTGTAGTCGGCCATGATGGGCTGCGGGTGGTCGTCGCCCACCTCGCCGATGCTGACCGCACCGGTGCCGTCCAGCACCTGGCGCACGCGCTGCAGGAAGGCCAGGTTCTCGGGCTGGGTCTTGTCGTGCAGATGGCGCTGCATGGCATACGGGTTGTCCGGCCGCACCGTCGTCACGCTCTGCTGTTCCTTGGCATCGGCTGGCGGGTTGTCGCGCAGCGAGCGGTCGTAGAACTGGTGGTTGCAGGCGTCGAAGCGGAAACCGTCCACGCCGCGCTCGCACCAGAAGCGCACGTCGCCCAGCAAGGCGTCCTGCACCTCGGGGTTGTGGTGGTTCAGGTCGGGCTGTGCAGTCAGGAAGCTGTGCAGGTAATACTGGCGGCGCCGGCTGTCCCACTGCCAGGCCGGGCCGCCAAAGACGCTGAGCCAGTTGTTCGGCGGGCTGCCATCGGGCTTGGCTTCGGCCCACACGTACCAGTCGGCCTTGGGGTTGTCGCGGCTGCTGCGGCTTTCCTTGAACCAGGCGTGCTGCTCGGAGGTGTGCGAGAGCACCTGGTCGATGATGATGCGCAGGCCCAGCGCATGGGCCTTGGCCAGCAGCGCATCGAAGTCGGCCAGCGTGCCGAAGATCGGGTCCACCTCGCGGTAGTCGGCCACGTCGTAGCCGAAGTCGGCCATGGGCGACTTGAAGAAGGGCGAGATCCAGATCGCGTCCGCCCCCAGCTCGGCCACATGTTCCAGCCGGGCAGTGATGCCGGGCAAATCGCCAATGCCGTCGTTGTTGGCATCAGCGAAACTGCGCGGGTAGATCTGGTAGATGACGGCACCGCGCCACCAGTCCGGGTCCGGCCGGCGGCCGTCTGCAGTCCGAGGGGAAAGGTCTGGGCTGATCACGGTCATGCAGTCGTTTCCTCGCATCGATTTCTCGTTTTCCCTATCTTGCCCTGAAATCGGCCCGTACCCAACCTGGCTTGCAAGCCGCTTCGCAAGAGGCTTTGCGCATGCCCCATGCGGCATGCACACTGGCACCGGCCTTGCAGACAACCCTCACCCGGCCGGCCTTCGCCGCCGCAGGAACACCGCATGGAACTGACGCCCCGCGAAAAAGACAAGCTGCTGATCTTCACCGCCTCGCTGCTGGCCGAACGCCGGCTGGCGCGCGGCCTGAAGCTCAACTATCCGGAAGCAGTGGCCCTGATCAGCGCCGCCATCATGGAAGGCGCCCGTGACGGCAAGACCGTCGCCCAGCTGATGAGCGAGGGCAAGACCGTGCTCACCCGCGCCCAGGTCATGGAAGGCGTGGCGGAGATGATCCCGGAGATCCAGGTCGAAGCCACTTTCCCCGACGGCACCAAGCTGGTGACCGTGCACCAACCGATTGCCTGACAGGAGCCACCATGCTGTTGCCCTCCCCGTTTTGCCGCGCCCTGAACCTGGGCGCTTCGCTGGCCCTGGCCGCCCTGCCGCTGGCCGCCTCCGCGCACCCGGGCCACACCGGTGGCCACCACGGCATCGAAGCCGCCTTCGTGGCGGCCACGCTGGTGCTGTACGGCGCCAACGTGCTGCTGCGCCGCAAGCTGCGCGCGCGCCAGGCCTCGGCGCCAAGGTCCGCCCGATGATTCCCGGCGAACTCTTCACCGACGAAGGTGACCTGCCGCTGAACCCCGGCCGCCGCACGCTGACGCTGGTCGTCGAAAACGCCAGCGACCGGCCGGTGCAGGTCGGCTCGCACTACCACTTTGCCGAGACCAACGCCGGCCTGAGTTTCGACCGCGAGGCCGCGCGCGGCATGCGGCTGAACATTGCCAGCGGCACTGCCGTGCGCTTCGAGCCGGGCCAGCAGCGCACGGTCGAACTGGTGGACCTGAGCGGCAGCCGCACCGTCTACGGCTTCCGCGGCCTGGTGCAAGGAAAACTTTGATGGCCACGATTGGAAAACGCGCCTACGCCGAAATGTTCGGCCCCACGACGGGCGACCGGCTGCGGCTGGCCGACACCGGGCTGATCCTCGAAGTTGAACAAGACTTCACGCTGAAGGCCGGCGGCTACGGCGAAGAGGTGAAGTTCGGCGGCGGCAAGACCATCCGCGACGGCATGGGCCAGAGCCAGGTGCCCAACGGCCCCGGCGCACACGAGGCGGTGGACCTGGTCATCACCAACGCGGTGATCCTGGACCACTGGGGCATCGTCAAGGCCGACATCGGCATCCGCGGCCAGCGCATCGCCGCCATCGGCAAGGCCGGCAACCCGGACGTGCAGCCGGGCGTGGACATCGTCATCGGCCCGGGCACCGAGGTGATTGCCGGTGAGGGCATGATCGTCACGGCCGGCGGCATCGACAGCCACATCCACTTCATCTGCCCGCAGCAAATTGAAGAAGCGCTGTCCAGCGGCGTGACCACCATGCTGGGCGGCGGCACCGGCCCGGCCACCGGCACCTTCGCCACCACCTGCACGCCCGGACCGGAGAACCTGCGACGCATGCTGCAGGCGGCCGACGCCTTCCCGATGAACCTCGGCTTCCTCGGCAAGGGCAATGCCTCGCAGCCGGCGGCGCTGCGCCAGCAGATCGAGGCCGGTGCCATCGGCCTGAAGCTGCACGAGGACTGGGGCACCACGCCCGCGGCCATCGACTGCTGCCTGTCGGTCGCCGACGAAACCGACACCCAGGTCTCGATCCACAGCGACACGCTGAACGAATCCGGCTTCGTCGAGGACACGATTGCCGCGACCAAGGGCCGCAGCCTCTGCGCCTTCCACACCGAAGGCGCCGGCGGCGGCCATGCGCCGGACATCCTGCGCGTGGTCGGCGAGGCCAACTTCCTGCCCAGTTCCACCAACCCGACCATGCCCTACACCGTCAACACGGTGGACGAACACGTCGACATGCTGATGGTCTGCCACCACCTGGACGCGTCCATCGCCGAGGACCTGGCCTTCGCCGAAAGCCGCATCCGCCGCGAGACGATTGCCGCCGAGGACATGCTGCACGACCTGGGCGCGATCAGCATGATGAGCTCGGACAGCCAGGCCATGGGCCGCGTTGGCGAGGTCATCATCCGCACCTGGCAGACGGCGCACAAGATGAAGGCCCAGCTCGGCAAGCTGGCCGGCGACCCGGAGCGCCACGACAACGGCCGCCTCAAGCGATACGTGGCCAAGTACACGATCAACCCGGCGCTGGCCAACGGCATTGCCCACGAGGTCGGCTCGATCGAGGTCGGCAAGTGGGCCGACCTGGTGTTCTGGCGCCCGGCCTTCTTCGGCGTCAAGCCCAGCCTGATCCTCAAGGGCGGCTTCATCGCGATGGCCGCGATGGGCGACCCCAGCGCCAGCATCCCCACGCCACAGCCGGTGCACTACCGCCCGATGTTCGGCGCCTTCGGCGGCGCGCTGGCCCGCGGCTCGCTCACCTTCGTTAGCCAGGCGGGCCTGGCCAACAGCATCGGCGACGCCTTCGGCCTGAAGAAGCAGCTCGCCGCGGTGCGCGGCTGCCGCACCGTGAGAAAGACCGACATGGTGCACAACAGCTACCTGCCGACCATGGAGATCGACGCGCAGACCTACCACGTGCGCGCCGACGGCCAGCTGCTAACCTGCGAACCGGCGACAGTGCTGCCGATGGCCCAAAGGTACTTCTTGTTCTGAACCTGCGCATCCAGGCGTAACTTCAGCAAGTTCCGGCAACGGCGCGGGAGCGCCGTTGCACGGATCCACGGCAGCCGGCTCACCGACGTCGCGAGGCGCACCCGTCGCGCCTTTTCTCAGCACGCAAGGCCTCGTCACCTGTGAAGGGGACAGGTGACCGTTGTTTCCAGGCCGTGTCCCATCAGGGCGATCCCTTAGCGCCATGCGTGGTCAACGCCTGGGACAGCGCCATCTCCTCGTAGGACATGGCTTGAGGCACCTCAGGTCACTGACGACTTAGGGGTTTGACACATCCTTGTCGCACTCCGAGCATCCGTCCGCTCGCCAATCCGGGCGGGCATGGACGACATGGCAGCACGCGTTACCGCGCGTGAACCCATACCTGTTGGGAGCAATGATGAGTTCGATGAGTTTCAGATGGGCCCATGGTCAGTTGATGACCGCCCTGGCCGCCTCAGGCCTTTTGCTGGCCACCAGCGCAATGGCCGCGATCCCCGGCAACACGCCGACGGACGTCGCACGTGCGCTCGGCACGCTGCCATCGGTCGATGTGATCCAGGCCAGCTCTGACGGACTGCCGCTGTTCCTGCGAGGCGACCTCGGTCACGCCCCGCGGCTGGACGCGACGGACCTTGCCGCCACCCAGCAGGCCATGCGCCCCGCGCTGGTCCCGGCGCTGGCCGCCCTGCGCCTGCGCCCGGCCGAGCTGCAGCTGCGCAAGGTCAACGTGGACCCCAACGGCAACCAGCACTTGCGCTACAACCAGACCCACCGCGGCCTGGACGTGATCGGCGGTGACCTGGTCGTGCACATTGACGGCAAGGGCAAGATCTTCGCGATCAACGGCACGGCCCGCGGCGACATCGCGGCCACGCTGGGCGCCAAGAACGTCGGCGAAAGCGCAGTGCATCCCGCAATCGCGGCCGATGCGCGCTTCGCCGGCATGGCCACCACGCCACCGCGCAAGGTGTTCCTGCTGACGCCCGAAGGCCGCTTCCACATGGCCTACGAGACGGTGGTGACCGGCACGCGCGGGCAGGACCCGGTGCGCGACAAGGTCTACGTCGATGTCGACAGCGGTGCCATCGTCGCGGTGCATCCGCAGATCCACTTCGCCGAGAACCGCAAGATCTACAGCGCCAACAACGGCACCAGCACCCCCGGCACGCTGAAGCGTTCCGAAGGCCAGGCGGCCACCAGCGACACCGACGTGAACGCCGCCTACGACGGCACCGGCGCCACCTACGAAGCCTACAAGGCCTTCTGGAACCGCGACTCCTACAACAACGCCGGCGCCGCGCTGATCAGTTCGGTGCACTACAGCACCAACTACTGCAATGCCTACTGGGACGGCACGCAGATGGTTTACGGCGACGGCAACTCCAGCCAAGGTTGCCTGCCGCTGGCGCGCGCCGTGGACGTGACCGGCCACGAACTGACCCACGCCGTGACCGAAAACGAGTCCGGGCTGGTTTATTCGGGTGAATCGGGCGGCCTGAACGAGGCCATGTCCGACATCTTCGGTGCCTTCACCGAGGCCTATGTCGACGGCGGCAAGACCGGCACGCTGACCGTCTCGGCCGACACCTGGAAGGTCGGCGAAGACATCCTGCCGCCTGCGTTGCGCTACATGAGCGACCCGGCGGCCGATGGCTCGTCCAAGGACTTCTGGGTCAGCGGCGTGGGCAATGTGGACGTGCATTACAGCTCGGGCATTGCCAACCTGGCGTTCTACCTGCTCTCGCAGGGTGGCACCCATCCCCGCGGCAAGTCCACGATCAACGTGACCGGCATCGGCATGGCCAAGGCCATCCGGGTCTTCTACGAAGCCAACGTCAACATCCTGACCTCCAACGCCAACTTCCTGGCAGCCGGCAACGCGACCAAACAAGCCGCGATCAACCTCGGCTTGACCGCGGCTGAGCAGGTCTCGGTGGCCGATGCCTGGAATGCCGTAGGCGTGGCGGTGACCGGTGGCACCGGCGGTGGCGGTGGTGGCGGCGGTGGCACGGACATCGTGCTGACCAACGGCACCGCGGTCACCGGCATCAGCGGAGCGGCCAGCTCGCAGGCGTTCTACAAGATCGTCGTGCCGAGTGGGCAAACCTCGCTGACCATCGCCATCTCGGGTGGCACCGGTGACGTGGACCTCTACACCAAGCTGGGCGCCCGCCCGACGCTGTCGACCTACGACTGCCGTCCGTACAAGACCGGCAACGCCGAAACCTGCACCGTGACCAACCCTGCGGCCGGCACCTACTACGTGCTGCTCAACGGGTATTCGGCCTACAGCGGCGTCTCGCTGACGGCCACTTACTCCACGACGGGTGGCGGCGGCGGTGGTGATCCGTTGCTGACCAATGGCCAGGCCATCACGATCTCCGGGGCCACCAGCAGCGCGCAATACTGGCGCATCACAGTCCCGGCCGGCAAGACGCTGACGATCACCACCTCGGGTGGCACGGGCGACGCAGACCTCTACACCCGCTTCGGGTCACGGCCGACCACCACCACGTACTCGTGCCGGCCTTACCTGAGCGGCAACAACGAGACCTGCACCACCACCAGCACCTCGGCAGGTGACTACTACATCATGGTGCGCGGCTACTCAGCCTTCTCGGGCGTCAGCCTGAAGGCAAGTTACTGACGCGAGGACGGGCAGCGGCCAGGCGGCTGCTGCTTGTCAACTCCCACACACACGGCCGCCCCCAACGGGGCGGCCGTTTTCATTGGCGAACTGCATCTGATGGCGTGGCGCGACCGCGCCTGTCAACGAGGAGCGGCCGTATGATTTGCCGCAGCCACGGCACTAGAAAATGACACAACCCAAACCGCTGAGCGTCGATTGCGACCGACACGGCCGAAAAATCTCCGCCGTGGTGTGCTGTCACATGATTGGACCGAATGCCAGACCAGTAGGCTTCATCGAAAACAAGTCTGAGCCCAACGACCGCCAAGCTTGGTGCTATGCCTGCGAAGAGAAATTTGAGGAAGAGGGCGAGATGACCCAAGCATTCCATGAATTCAACAACATGCGCTTGGTGTGCATCGCCTGCTATGCAGAGATTCGCTCCCGCCACACGCTGCCAAGCCAATGACAGCAACGAAAGCTCAGACCCATGCGGGTGTTTTTGGACGACGAGCGCAAGACACCCGATGGTTGGACCAGGGTGTACTGGCCTGACGAAGCCATCGCGCTGTTGCAGACCGGCAATGTTCGGGAGATCAGCCTCGACCACGACCTCGGCGACGATGAACGAGGCACCGGTTACGACGTGATCCTGTGGATCGAACAGGCGGTTGCATTGCAAGGCTTCGTGCCACCCAGGATCCACGTGCATTCCGCCAACTCGTCCGCCCGCGAGAAGATGCTGCTCGGCATTGCGGCGATTGAACGACTGGCCAAGGTGGCCTGACAACCACCATCAAACCTTGGCAGACCGATGCAGATCGACCACCCCACCGAAGTCGACGCCCAGGGCATCGCTACGGCCCACGTGCGTTCATGGCAGCCCGCCTATGCGGCCATCCTGCCTCCTGCCTTCCTGGCCGAACTCTCCATCGAGCAGCGCAGCGAACGCTGGCGCGGCATCCTCGCGCGCCAGGACTCGAACACGCGGGTGATGCGCGACGAGGCGGGCCAGGTGCTCGGCTTCGTCAGCCATGGGCCTTGCCGCGACGAAGGTTCGCCGCCCACGCGCGGCGAGATCTGGGCGCTGTATGCGTTGCCCAGCGCCTGGGGCCAGGGCGTGGGCCGTGCGCTGCTCCAGCGTGCGCTCTCGGAGCTGCTGGCCCAAGGCCGCGACTCGGTATCGCTCTGGGTGCTCAGCGGCAACCAACGCGGCATCCGCTTCTACCGCGCCGCCGGCTTCGCCGAAGTGCCGGGGAGCGCCAAACTGCTGGAACTGGGCGGCCGGATGGTGGAAGAAGTGCAGATGCTGCGGCCCTTGTTCGGCGAAGCCTGAGCCTGGTGGCAAGCACTCGACACCAGCTGGCGCTGCCTCAAGACGCCCCGCGAGGACCGCGGCTGTGCCAGCATCGGTCCTGACCTCATGCCGCCCACCGCACCCGGAGCCTCGCCATGCCCGCTGCCACCACCGCCCGCCCGCTGCACGAATCCTGGCTGTTCCGGATGGCGGCGCCTGAGCTCTCGATGCTGGAGAACCTGGCGGCCGAGGCGGACTGGCGGCCGGCGACGGTGCCGGGCACGGTGTACCAGGACCTGATTGCGCAGGGGGCGATTCCGGATCCGTACTTCGGCACGCAGGAGGTCGAAGTGCAGTGGGTGGCGGAGAAGGACTGGTGCTACCGCTGCGACTTCGAGGTGGATGCCGCGGCGCTGGCCGTGCAGGTGGACCTGGTGCTGGACGGGCTGGACACGTTTGCCACCGTCTATCTGAACGGGCAGCGCGTGCTGGTGAGCGACAACATGTTCGTTCCGGCGCGCATCGAGGTGCGTGGCCTGCTGAAGCCGGGCACGAACCGACTGGGGCTGTATTTCGAATCGGCCCAGCGACGCGGGCGCGAGCGCGAGGCGGCGCTGGGGCGGCGCAACCTGTGGAATGGTGAATCCAGCCGGCTGCATGTGCGCAAGGCCCAGTACCACTACGGCTGGGACTGGGGCCCTGTGCTGTTGACGGCCGGGCCGTGGCAGCCGGTCAAGCTCGAAGCCTACGAGACCCGGCTGCAAGAGGTGGACAGCACCGTGCACCTGGCGACGGACCTCGGCCATGCGCGGGTAGACCTGCGCTGCGAACTGGCGGGAACGCAGGACGCGGCGCTGGCGTTGCACCACCGTCTCCTCGACCCGCAAGGCAAGCTCGTGGCCGAAGCTTCGGTGCCCGCCGGCACCGAGGCCAGCCTGCATGTGGACGCGCCGGAACTCTGGTGGCCCAACGGCCAGGGCGCGCAGCCGCTGTACACGCTGGTCACAACGCTGCAGGCCGGCGAGCAGGTGCTGGACAGGCACAACCGCCGGATCGGCCTGCGCACACTGCGGCTGGTGCAGGAGCCGGTGGCGGGCGAAAAAGGCAGCTCTTTCTGCTTCGAGGTCAACGGCCGGCAGGTCTTCATGGGCGGCGCCAACTGGATTCCCGACGACAACCTGCTCAACCGCATCACGCCCGAACGCTACCGGCTGCGCGTGCGGCAAGCGGCCGAGGCAAACATGAACATGTTGCGTGTCTGGGGCGGCGGCATCTACGAGGACGACGCGTTCTACGCCGCTTGCGACGAACTCGGCCTGCTGGTCTGGCAGGACTTCCTGTTCGCCTGCGGCATCTACCCGGCCAACCCCGAGTTCCTGCGCAGCGTGGAGGCCGAGGCCGCTGCCGCAGTCAAGCGCCTGCGCCACCACGCCTGCCTGGCGCTCTGGTGCGGCAACAACGAGGACTACGCGATTGCCGAGTCCATGGGGCTGTACGGCAAGGGCAAGGACATGGTCCGCTTCGAGGCCCGCGCCATCTACGAGCAGTTGCTGCCCGAGCTCTGCGCCCGGCTGGACCCGCAGCGCCCCTACTGGCCCGGCAGCCCCTACAGCCCCAGCGCCAACGACACGCTGACCTCCGACAACCCCACGGTGGGCGACCGCCACAGCTGGGAAATCTGGCACGGCGCGATGCTGCCGTACCAGCGCTATCACACGGTGCAGGCGCGCTTCGTCAGCGAGTTCGGCATGCAGTCGCATCCGTCGCTGGACCTGCTGCAGCAAGCCATCCCCGAAGCCGAGCAATTCCCGCTCAGCCGCACCATGGCCGCGCACAACAAAGCCGGCCTGCCGCTGCAGGATGGCCACCGGCGGCTGGCGGTGTATGTGGCCGACACGCTGAATGCCGGACCCACGCTGGCCGATGCGGTCTATGCCACCCAGTTCGTGCAGGCCGAGGCCATGCGCTACGCCTTCCAGGACTTCCGCCACCGCTGGCTGGGCGCTGGCCGGCGGGCGGTGGGCGGCGCGCTGGTCTGGCAGCTCAACGACTGCTGGCCGGTGACCAGCTGGGCCATCATCGATTCGCTTGGCACGCTGAAACCTGCATGGCATGCGATCCGCCGCGCACTGGCGCCGCTGGCCATCGCGGTCCGGCAGGTCGACGGCGAAGCTCGTTGCTGGATCTCGTCAGCGCTTGCGGCGACCCGCTGCGAAGTCCGCCTGCAATGCCATGCGCTGGCCGGGGTCAGCAGTGAAGTGCAGACGGCTGAACTAATGGCGCCATCCAACGGCAGCACCGACCTGAATTTCCCTCTGGACCTGGCCGCGCCGGCCGTCGTCGAAGCCAGCCTGTGGGTGGACGGCGAATGCATCGCCCGCGACTGCGCCTGGCCCGAACCGTTCCGCTTCCACCCGCTGGGCGACTGCGGCTTGCAGGTAGCACGCCACGCGGGCGGCCTGACGCTGCGCACCGAACGCCCGGCCAAGGGCATCTGGCTGGCCGCGCCCGGCGTCAACTTCTCCGACAACTTCATCGACCTGATGCCGGGCGACGTGCGCAGCATCGCCGTCACCGGCCCCGACCTGCCCATCCAGGTCACGGCACTGGACCAGACACCTTTCGAGGCCTGAGGGTCTCTGAGGCGCTCAGCCCGCGGTGGTTTTCCGGTTTCTCGACCATGGCCACCACGACCGTGATCCGGGCAGGTAGGCCTTCGAAGCGCGCAGGCTCAGCTGCACCCGGGTGCCCAGGCCGACAGCGCTTTCGATGTCGAGTTGGCCGCCCAGGTGGCGGGCGCGTTCGTACAAGCCCACCAGTCCGAAGTGGCCACGGTCCCGGGCTTGCTTGGCCCAGGCGGGCAGGCCATCCGGGCTCGGGGTGAGGTCAGAAGGAGACACGTCCATGCCAATGCCGTCGTCGACCACGAACAAGGCCAGCGCCTGCGGACCGTAGCGCACGGTCAATCGTATTTCGCCGGCCTGAGCGTGGCGCAAGGCGTTCTGCGCGGCCTCCAGGCCGAGCCGGAAAGCCTCCTGCCAGACAGCCGGCGCCAGCGCGCGCGCATTGCCGATGCACTCCCCGCGCACGCCGGGGCGATGGCCGGCACCGCGCATCGC
>NZ_VIDT01000124.1 GCF_006519715.1 Ideonella azotifigens | reverse complement strand
GGACGCCGCGGTCGGTGGTGCCGGGGTCTGGCTGCGTGGGCGTGTTGCCGCCGGTGCCACCGCCGCAGCTTGCCATGGCCAGGCTCAGGGTCAGCAGGCCGGCGGCGCGCGCGAGAGCGGTGCGCATCACGGCCTTCAGGGCACCATCGCCGCGGTGCGCAGCTTGGTGGCAATGGCCTGCTTCATCGTGTCCAGCTTGGGCTGCACCTGCGGGCCAGCATCGGTGGCGACCTTGTCACCCACCGCGCGCTCCAGCTGCGGCACCAGCTGCTCGAACTTGTGTTTCACAGGCGATTGCAGCAGCGCAATCAGCTGCTTCAGCTCGTCTTCGCTGAACTGCTGGGCCAGCATCTTGCCGGCCGTCTGCGGCACGGCCTTGGCTGCAGCGGCCTGGGCGATGGGCGTGGCCTCGTCGATGTAGCGCTGGGCATCGGCCGAGATGGCCTTCATCGTCGCCTCCTGCTTTTCGGCGCTGACGCGGCCCTGCATCGCAATGCGGCTTTGCTGCACCGCGTCGGCCGCCGGCCGCTGCACCATCACCAGCGCCACGCTCTCCGGGTGCCACAGCGTCAGCAGTTGGTCGACCAGCGCCTGCTTGGCGGGCGAGACCGGTGTGTCGGCCACGGCCGGCAAGGGCGGCGCGGGCGGCGCGGCGGTCTGAGCGGCCTGGCTGGAGAAGGTGGTGGCGAACAGCAGCGCGCAGGCGCCAAGGCGCAGCGTGGTGAGGAGGCGAGCGGAAGCAGTCATGACAGGAGCGGGGAAAGGAAGGCTCAGAACGGATGCGTCATCGTCACGCCGCCGTAGCGCAGGACGGTTTCGCCCTGCACGTCCAGCCCGGCGTAGGGGTTGTAGATGACGTTGAAGAAATCGGTGCAGTTGAGGTTGCAGCTGGCGTTGGCCGGCACCTTGTAGCGGCCCTTGGCGACGCTGGCACCAATGTCGAAGCGCGTGCCGTCGCTGGTGGTGTAGCTCACGCCCAGGCTGCGCACCTTCATGTCGGGCAGCGGCGCGATCAGGTCCAGCTTGTCGGTCGGGATCGAGCTCTTGCGCGGCTCGTAGCCAAAGCGCAGCTTGAGCTTGTCGGTCACCGTGATCTCGCTGCCGAAGCCGTAGTGGATGTTGCTCTTGTAGCCACGCGGAATCACCAGCTTGGAAGAGTCGGCCTGGCCGAACAGCCGCGCCATCTGCAGCAGCTTGACCTGCTTGTCGAACTGGAAGGTCAGCTTGTCCCACTGCGACCAGTCGGTCCAGTTGGCGTCCACGTTGAACTGCAGCCGGTCGATGGGCTTGACCTTGAAGCCCAGCTGCGCATGAGCCGGAAACGGCAGCACCAGCGTCACGTTGCCGGACTGGTTCTCGGGGATGGACGTGGGCAGGCCCAGCGTGGCCGCGGCGATGGGCCCCAGCAGCGACGAATACATGCCTTCGACGAACTTGCGGAACATCGGCTCCGCCTCGAAGTTGTAGCGCCCGGTCAGCACGGTGCGCGAGCCGCTCTGGTAGACCGCGCCGAAGCCCAGCCAGTCCTGCGGTTCCCACAGCAGGCCGATGTTGAAGGTCGGGTCTGCCGGCGCGGTGGCCTCGAAGCGCATGTTGCCGGCCTTTTTGAACGGGTCCAGCCGGCCCTCCTTGCCACCGCCGCACAGGCCGAAGGCAAAGGCGTCCAAGGGGTTGCCGTTGTCGCCGCACCAGGCTTCCTGCAGCTTGCCGAAAATGCCGATCAGCTTGTTCGGGAAGCGCATGTCGGTGTCCAGCGCGAAGCCCTGGTGCGCGATCGGGATCGCCAGGCCGACGCTGAAGGTGTCCGACACCTTGTAGGCCACCGAAGGCGAGGCATAGACCAGGCGCTGGATCACCACCTTGCGGCCGTCGAAGCGGGCTGGGTCGTCCGGGTTCTTGGTGCGGTCGATGCCAACCGCCTGCGGGATGTAGACGCTGGTGGCGAAGGTCCACGGCGAGCCGGGCTGGTTGAACGCCAGGCCCAGGCCGGCCGCCACCGCAATCGGCATGCGCCAGTTCGGCACGCCGGCAATCGGCAGGAAGATGGCCTGCCGGTTGTGGGCGCTGACGGTGCCGTCCAGCGGATCCTCCTTGAAGCCGCCCACATCGAAACCGTCCGGCTGGTGGAACGAGGTGGTCATGCGGATGCTCGCGCCGAACACCGTGTCGGCGCGGGTGTGCCCTTGCAGCTTGCTCAACCCCGCCGGGTTGAAGTGCACCGCTTCCAACCCGTGCGGATCGGCGGTCACCGCATTGCCCATGGACATGGCCGCCGGGCTGACCGCCAGGTTCTCGGTCAGCGAAGCACGGGCCGCCGAATGGATCAGGCACAACCCAGCGCCGGCCGCTGCAGCGCACCGCCGCCACAGACGCGCGGCCCTCATCAGAAGCTCAGCGGCATGTTCAGGCCCAGCGTGAAGTCCGGCGAATCGGTGCTCAGGCCGACGCCGACGGTCACGTTGACCGTGGTCTTGGGCGACACGCGCAGGCCCAGGCCGAAGTTCAGCATGCCCGAGGTCTGCGTGGCCGTCAGCGAGGAGCTGGTGGTGCGCGCCTCATCGTCGGTGACGAACTTCAGCTTGCTGCGCGCCGAGATGGTCTCCTGCAGCGACATGGTGGTCGAGACCTTGTACGACAGTGCATAAGCAAAGCCGAAGCCGAAGCCCACCGAGGTGCCGGGCCGCACCTCGGTCAGGATCAGCCCGTCGCGCTCCTGGCTCAGGTTGCGCGCCGGCAGGTTGAAGGTGAAGTTCAGCGAGCCGAACAGCGCCACCGGGTCCAGCACCTGCGAGACATTGCCGCCCAGCGTGATGGCGGTGTTGCCCGAGCCGGTGGCCACGTTTTGGCCCACGATGGTGGTGTACGGGCTGCGGCCGGTGGGCAGGCGCAGCGAGGCACTGCCGGTGTAGGTCGGGCCGTCGCGGTGCAGCGCAAACGGCTGCCAGCGCAGGCCCAGCGAAATGTCGCCCAGGCCGTGCGAGATGCCGCCGAAATCGGTGCTCTGCGAATAGCGGCTGACCAGCGGCAGCGTGAAGCTGCCGGTCAGGTTGTCCAGCAGGCCGTAGTCCACCGAGCCGGTGTTGGTGATGGTGTGGGCGCGGGTGTTCTGGATCTCGAACAGCGTCAGCGTGCTGTCGGTGAACTTGGCGTTGATGGTCTCGGTGCCGATGTACGAGTAGTTCAGGTCGTAGGTGGCCGACACCTGGCCGGCCTTCAGCAGCGAGTACTGCTTGTCGGCGGCAGACAGCGTCTCCTTCAGCAGCGTGGCCTGGTTGATGTCGCCTTCACGAGCCTTCAGCGCATCACGCGCGGCGTCGGCGTCCGGCACTGCGGGTGGCGGCACCGGCGCAGGCTTGCCGGCTTCGGTCCCGGGCGGTGCGGGAGACTGGCTCTGCGCGCAAGCGAGGCCGCTGGCCAGGGGCAGCCCAATGGCCAGCGCGAGGGCCGCAGCGGCGGCCAGGGGAGAGAGAGGTGAATGCAAACGCATGGTCATTGACGTCGGAAAAAGAAATTGCCGAATCCAGCCTGCACCGCGCGCTCCAGCGCTTCGCGGTGGTTCATCGTGTCGAGCACGGCAGGATCACGGAGCCGGTCGATGTCGATCACGCCCATTTCCTGATCGCTGAGCGCAAGCGCACGCGGCAGGGAGCTGACGCTGGCCGGCGGATAGATGATGAACAAGGTGTTGCGGTCCCACAGCTGGGCAAAGTCCTCCTGCGAAAAGACGATGTGCCCTGCGGCGGGATCAGCGAGGAAGACTTTGCCGCCGCGCAGGCCGCGGAAGACCACGAAGTGCTTGAAGCCGGCGTAGTCGATGGGCACGATGGCCGGGTCCTTGAGCGCCGCCAGGTCGCTCAGCTCGGCCTTGAAGCCGGCGCTGTTGCTGCCCAGCGTGGCGACATAGCGCTTCATGTCCAGCAGCGAGAAGCCGCGGCGGGCAATGATCTTGTCGCTCTCGCCGAACTTCAGCATGCCTTCCATGGACTGCTGCTCGGTCACTGGATACCCGAGGTGGTAGCGCAGCACGGTGGTCAGCGCGGCCGAGCCACAGCTGTAGTCATAGGCCTGGTGGACGATGTTCTCGAACTTGAACTCGCTCTGTGGCCGCATCACGACGGACTCCGGCGCCGGCCCGCCACCGACCGCCTGCATCGGCAGCTCGAACTGGTTGGCCGGCCGGTCCTGCGGCTCAACCTCGGAGCTGACGCCAGCACCGGTGATGGCCGACGCGATGACGCCGAGAAGAATGGTCCACATGGGAAGGGTCCAGGGAAAGGCGGGAAGACAGGCAGGGCGGGCGGCTCAGCGCGCCCACATCAGCACATGGCCGGTCATGGCACCGGCGCCATTGAGCATCAGGCTGCCGAAATTGCCGGCGCCGGGCGCGGCAAGCGGATCGGTCTGCACCGACAGTGCGCGCACGCCGAACTGCTCGAAGCCGACAAAGCCCGGCAGGCCGAGGTCCAGGTAGTCGCTGCCGTCGGCGTGGCGGCGCAGGTTCAGCGTGATGTTGTAGAGGTCCATGATGCCGCCCAGGCCGTGCATCACCAGGTACACCGGTTGCAGCGCATCGCCAAAGCCGACGACCAGATTGGGCTGCATGGCCTGTCCGCTCAGCAGCCCCGAGTTCAATTCGAGGTGCACGCCCAGGCCGATGCCCGCTGCACTCACCTCGGACAAGGCCGCGTCGTCCAGCGGCTGCGGCGCCGCGTGCACGGACACAGCCAGCCACAGCAGGGTCACGAGGGCGAAAGCCGACTGCCAGCGCATGGCTCAGGACCCGGGCCGCAGCCGGATGTCGACGAAGTTGATCTGCATGCTGCCGATGCGGCTGCTGCCCAGGTCGGTGACACCGGTCACCGGACTGGTGAAGCGGATGTTGTCAATCGCCAGGCCAGCGCGCGGCGCGCCGTCTGCCGTCGTGTTCCAGTCGACCAGCAACTGCAGTGCCGGGCCTTTTTCATCGGTGATGGCGCGCAGCAGGCCGGGCTGCGTCGTCACATCGGCCAGCGCCCAGGGCTGGTGGGTGAACTGGCCGTTGGCATCGACCGCGCCCAGGCGCAGACCCGAAAGGCGCAGCTCCTCGCTCGCGTTGACTCGGCCCAGCGGGCGCAGCACCAGCGCGCCCAGCTCGGCCCGCAGCGACAGGCCAAAGCCGATGCCGGTGGACACGTCCGCCTGCGTCGGCGTGCTGAGCTGCAGGCCGCCGCCATAGAAGGCCAGGTCCTGCAGCACCAGCGCGCCCAGATCGTGCGTGAGGTCGCTGGCATTGACGCTCAAGTCGCCCGCGAACTGCCAGCGCTGCAGGCCGGCGGTGTTCAGCGGCTGGCTCAGCACCACCATGTCGGCCAGGCCGCCGCCGCGCCGTTCGATCCACAGGCTGTACGGGTCGTCGAAGCTGTGGTCCGGGTCGTCGGAGCGCGAGATCGCCAGGTCGCCGAACTTCAGCGATGCGCCTGCCGGCGAGGTGTAGGTGAAGCTGAGCTTGCCCGAGAGCGAGAAGTCCTGCAGGTTGAAATTGAAGCCATCGCCGCCGGCCACACGCGAGAGCGCGCCGTCGTCCAGTGGCTGCAGCGCAAGGGCGGGCGGCGCGAGCACGAGGCCCAGCGCTGCGCCGAACGCTGCCACCAGCGTTCGGTACCACCCTGCCCTGCGCGCCGCCACGGTCAAGGGCCCTTGCCGGTGTTGACCGGCACGGTGCCGGTGGTGTTGATGGCCGTCAGCCGGTCGCGCCAGTTCAGCCACAGGCCGGCCAGCGCGGTGTCCGGCGCGCCGACGGCGGTGTTGACGGTGGGGAAGTTGACCGACTGCTTCAGCACCGAGAGGAAGAAGTCGCGGCTGGCGCCGTCTGCATTGCCGGCGGTGACGCCACCGATCTGCGACAGCGCGACGGTGCAGGTCGCCGTGCTGATGCAGGTCGTGCCGTCCCAACGCTTGCCGCCCAGCGTGTCGTTGCGCGAGTCGATGCTGCCGGCGCTGCCGGCGTCGATCAGCAGGCTGCCGCTGACGGCGTTCATCGTCAGGCCGATGTCACCGCTGATGCCGCCAAAGCCCAGCCGCATGCCGACGACTTCCTTGGTCGCGCCATTGGTGACGAACTCGAAATACGGGTGGGTGATGCTCACCGTGGTCTGCGCCGCCGTGGCGTCGCTGCGGCCGAAGTGCAGCGTACCGATGTCGATGTCGGCACCAGTGCCGTTGCGCGCGGCCCAGCTGTATTCGCCCAGCCGCAGGTTGTTGAAGTTGGCCGACAGGCGAATGTCGGCGTCCAGCGTCAGGCGGGTGAAGTCCAGCCCGAGGTAACTCGTGTTGTCCAGCGTGATCAGCGCCTGGCCCCAGGTCTCGGACAGTGCTTCGTCGTCCAGCAGCTTGCCCTGGGCGTGCGCGGCCGGCAGTGCGCATGCCGCCAGCAAGGCGGTCGTCAAACAGGTCAGCAGGCGGCGCATGGCGGAAGGTTCGGGGAACAGCTTTGCAAACACTGAGGGCAGAAAAGCCCCGCGTCGCCTGGCAGCGGCGCGGGGCTGGCACAACACGTCAGGCGACCGGCAGAAGACAGGCCTGGCGTGGGGTTCTCAGGCCGCAGCTCAGTGCGCGTAGATCCAGAACTTGCTGCCTTGCATGTCGATGTTGTTCAGCGCGATCGAGCCGAACGACTTCGTGCTGTTGCCCATCGTGATGGAGGCAACGGTCACCGATGGGGCCAGCTTGTGATCCAGGCCGCCGTCAGGGAAGGCGAACTGCACGACATCGGTGGCGCCGTCATAGATGCCGCTGGTGACCAGCTTGGCCGCTTCGGTCGGGGCTGCGGCGCCGACGTACTTGGCCATCGACGTGGCGACAGCGCTTTCGGTGGTCGCGGCATTCAGGATGTCGATCGTCATCACGAACATGCCGGTCACGCCGATGTTGTTGAACGACACGGAGCCGCCGTTGGCATCGGTGTCGGTGTACTTGAACGAGCCGATGTTGATGTTCAGGTCACCGGCGATGGTCACGCCGTCCTGGCCGCTGACGGCCGACAGGGCTTCGTCATCGATCGAGGTCATGGCCGAAGCCGAGAAAGCCAGGGCGGACAGGGCGGCCAGGGCCAGGGTGCGCAGTGCGAATGTCATGGGATGTCTCCAGGAATGAATGCTTGGTTGTGAAATTCACTTGTCGCCGATGCCTGCCGGCCCTGCCCGACTGCCGCACCGGTTGTGCCGGTGGCGCGACGCCCAGGATGCGGGAGTCAGTGGTCGAGCGGCGCAGGTTTGCATCGCGGAGCGGATGTTCGGCATTCGCAGGTTTTGCTGCACTGACTGCCTGGGCCAAGCTCATGGCTTCAGCGACCATGCGGGAAGGCCCCTAGAGGGTTGCTCCGAATGGCCGCGCACCGGGTGTTGGCGGCGGCCCAAATGCAGCGCGGCGACCCGAAGGTCGCCGCGCATCAACAAGGCAAGCCGGGCTCAGGAAGGCCGGTAATCGCCGGGGCTGCGGCCGAACCAGCGCTTGCAGGCGCGGTAGAAGTTGCTCGGGTCGGAGAAGCCCAGCGCGAAGCTCATCTCGGTCGGCGTGGC
Organism: Ideonella azotifigens; assembly: GCF_006519715.1. Classification (GTDB taxonomy): domain Bacteria; phylum Pseudomonadota; class Gammaproteobacteria; order Burkholderiales; family Burkholderiaceae_C; genus Ideonella; species Ideonella azotifigens. Next base: position 3,578 of record NZ_VIDT01000124.1, on the reverse strand, counting down.
GCCGCCGCTGTCGAGGAAACGCTGGGCCAGCTCGCGCCGCGTGTCGTCGACCAGCTCATGGAAGGTGGTGCCGGCCTCGTTGAGCCGGCGCTGCAAGGTGCGCTCGCTCATGCACAGCACGGCGGCCACCTGTTCGCGCCGCGGGTCGCCGCGCGGCAGCTGGCGGCTCACCACCTGGCGCACCTGCGCCACCAGGCTGCCGCCCTGCTGTTCCAGCAGCCGCGTGGCCAGGCGCTCGCTGAGGTCGGCAATGGACGGGTCGGCCGTCGGCACCGGCAGGCTGAGGATGCTTTGCGGGAACTCCATCGAGAACTCGCCGGCACCGAACATCACCGGTGCGCCAAACGCTTCCAGCCACGGGCCGGGATCGGCCGGCGCCGGGAACGGGTGGTGCACCACCAACGGCCGGATCTGCAGGCCGCAGACCCAGAAGAAGCCCTGCAGCAGCGTGGCGGCCATGAAGTCGTAGCGCTGCTGGGCCGCGGGCTGGTGGCCAGGCGAAACCCGCAGCGTGACGCGGCAACGTTCGGGGCCAAGCTCCAGCCCGACCGAGGTGGTGGGCGAGATGACGCCGGTGAACCGCGAGAACTGCTGCAGTGCGCAGCGGATGTCGTCGGCCGCCATCACCAGGTGGGCCATGCTGCCCAGCCCCAGCATGGGCTGGCGCGGCGTCATCTTCAGGCCGATGGCGTCGTCGCCAGTGTGGGCCACGGCGGCACGCCAGGCCGTGTCGAACAGGTCCGCCAGGTCGACCCGCGGCACCACGTCATCCAGCGAGCGCAGCCGGCCGGTGCCCATCAACACCGTGTCCAGGTCCATGCCGAAGCGCGAGAAGCCATCGAGCATGGCCCGGTAGGCGCTGAGCTGGCGCAAAGGAATGGTGTTCATGCTCCCTCCAGGCCGGGGCAGGGCACACCGGCGGACAACAGGCTTTGACGGGGCTTCGGACGGGGACTGGCAGGCGCGCACGGTAAAAAAGCACGGTCGTGCGATTACAAGGCGTGACGATAACCGATGCGCCACCCGCTGCCATGCGAACGAACCCGTGATGCCGCGCCTGCGTGAACAAACTTGCGGATTTGCCACGTCGCCGCGCTGCCGTGGCGCGGGGGACGGCCTGCCGCTGCGCGGCAGGCCGGGGGCCGTCAGAACCCTTCTTCGACCAGTTCGGCGGCGCGGATCAGCGCGCGCGCCTTGGCCTCGGTTTCCTGCCATTCCATCTCGGGCACCGAATCGGCCACCACGCCGGCGGCCGCCTGCACGTACAGCGTGTTGCGCTGGACGATGCCGGTGCGGATCGCGATGGCCACGTCCATGTCGCCGGCAAAGCTCAGGTAGCCGCAGGCGCCGCCGTAGATGCCGCGCTTGACCGGCTCCAGCTCGTCGATGATCTCCATCGCGCGGATCTTCGGCGCCCCGGTCAGCGTGCCTGCGGGGAAGCTTGCGCGCAGCACGTCCAGGTTGCTCATGCCGTCCTTCAGCAGGCCTTCGACGTGGCTGACCAGGTGCATCACGTGCGAATAGCGCTCGACCACAAAGGCCTCGGTCACCTTGACCGAGCCGGTCTTGGCGATGCGGCCGATGTCGTTGCGCGCCAGGTCGATCAGCATCACGTGCTCGGCGCGCTCCTTCGGGTCGTTGACCAGCTCGGTCTCCAGCGCCTGGTCCAGCTCGGGCGTGGCGCCGCGCGGGCGGGTGCCGGCAATCGGGCGGATCACGATCTTCTCGCCCTGCTCGCTGTGCTCGTGGCGTACCAGGATTTCCGGTGACGCGCCGACGATCTGGAAGTCACCCATGTCATAGAAATACATGTACGGGGACGGGTTCAGCGAACGCAGCGCGCGGTACAGGCTCAGCGGGCTCTCGGTGTAGCGCTTCTTCAGGCGCTGGCCGATCTGCACCTGCATCATGTCGCCGGAGGCGATGTACTCCTTGGCCTTCAGCACCGCGGCCAGGTAGTCGGCCTTGTCGAATTCGCGCTCCACCGCATAACTCGGGCCCCGCTTGACCGGCGGCGCGGTCACGCTGTACTTCAGCTTGTCCGCCAGTTCGCCCAGGCGCTTCTTCGCCTTGAAGTAAGCCTCGGGCTTGGACGGGTCGGCCCAGACGATCAGGTAGAGCCGGCCCGAGAGGTTGTCGATGACCGCCAGCTCTTCGGTCTGCAGCAGCAGGATGTCGGGCGTGTCCAGGCCGCCGGGCTTGTTCGTGTCGGCCAGCTTCTTCTCGATGAAGCGCACCGTGTCGTAGCCGAAGTAGCCGGCCAGGCCGCCGCAGAAGCGTGGCAGGCCGGGCCGCAGCGCCGGCTTGAAGCGCTGCTGGTAGCTGGCGATGAAGTCCAGCGGATTGCCTTCGTGCACCTCCATGACTTCGCCGTCCGTCACCACTTCGGTGCGCAGGCCGGTGGCACGCAGCAGCGTGCGCGCCGGCAGGCCGATGAAGGAATAGCGCCCGAAACGCTCGCCGCCGACGACGGATTCGAGCAGGAAGCTGTTGGCCTGGCCGCCGGCCAGTTTCAGGTACAGCGACAGCGGGGTTTCGAGGTCGGCAAAGGCTTCGGCAATCAGCGCGATGCGGTTGTGGCCCTCGGCGGCAAGGCTCTTGAATTCAAGTTCGGTGATCACGGATCAGTTCTCCTGGCTGCCCAGCTCGTGCATGCGAACACCGCATGCGCACACCTGACCCAATGCAAACGATTGGAACGATACGTGCTAAGAATTGGGCCGAGGTGGCGAGGCGGTGCACACGCACCGCCCAGGGAGCCGGCTGCGAAATGCAGACCGGGCAAACGGCAAACGAGGCTCAGGTCGAGCGGCGCCAGGGCCAGGCTCCCCGGTCGTGAGACGACGCCATCCATTTGCGCGAGGTGAACATGGGCCAAAGTGTAGCAGCGCCCCCGGCGCGAACCGGGGCTGGAACGCAGCGCGCAACGGCGCCAGGCACGGGTCCGTCCGCATGGACAGGCCGCGAAACGCTTTGCGACACTGGTTGTCACAGTCGCTCACAAAGCGGCCCGCAAAGCATTCATGAGCACCCCAGGCTGACCGCCTCGCATCGGCGCACCAGTCATGATCAACGTCAGAACGGAGACCCGCACCCTTCCTGAACCTGAATGTTTCGCCGCGCTGCTGGGCATCTGGCTACCCTGACCCTGCTGGCTTGCCGGCCTCCCGAGTTGTCGGCCCCACCCCTGGCCGTTTCTTGAACCCGCTGCGCCGCGGACGATCTCCGCAGCCGGCCCGTTGGCTGAATAACAAAGATGGACTCTGCTGTCGTTGTGACCTGCCTGTCGGTGGCATTGCTGGCAGGCCTGCCTGCTGTTGCCCAGACGGCCAAACCGGCCTCCACTGCCAAAACCGCTGCGGCGGCATCTGCCCCCGCCGACGACGACCTGGCGCCACCGCCAGGCTTCGAGATGAGCGACCGCGTCAAGCGCGAAGCCGCGCGGCCGATGTACTGGATCAAGATGCACGCCGAGCCTGCCAAGGAGCAGGCGAAGGAAACCGCCAAGGCCCCGCCGCCAGCGCCCCCGCGCCCGCAGGCCACTGCGGCACCGGCCTTGGCCACCAAGGAACCGGCCA
>NZ_VIDT01000123.1 GCF_006519715.1 Ideonella azotifigens | reverse complement strand
CGGCGATGCCGCTGACGGCCAATGGCAAGGTGGACCGCAAGGCGCTGCCCGCACCGGACATGTCACAGGGCGAGGCCGAATACCTGGCGCCTCGCACGGCGGCCGAACAGGCCGTGGCCGAAGTCTGGGCCGAGCTGCTGCAGGTCGACAAGGTGGGTGTGCACGACGACTTCTTTGCGCTTGGCGGCCATTCGTTGCTGGCCACGCAGTTGATGTCGCGCCTGGGGGCGAAATTCGGCACCGCCATTTCGCTGCGCACCGTCTTCGAGACGCCGGTGCTGGCGGACCTGGCCGCCATCCTCGCGCCCGCGGGGGCCGAGTCACCGGAAGCGCCGCAGACGCCGGCCGCCCTGGGCTTGCCGGCCGAGTTGCCAGCACAAGCCTTCCCGCCGTCGCTGGCCCAGCAGCGCCTGTGGTTCCTGGATCAGCTGGAGGGCCCGAGTGCCACCTACAACGTCCCGATCGCGTTCCGTCTCGAAGGCAAGCTGAACCGGCCCGCGTTGCAGGCGGCGCTGAACGACCTCGTGTGTCGCCACGACGCGCTGCGCGCCTGTTTCCAGAGCGCCGGCGGCACACCGGTGCTGCGGCTGTTGCAGCGAGTGGACCTGGCGCTCCCGTTCGATGACCTGCGCCACTCGACGCAGCAGGCGCGCGACGCAGCAGTGGCCGCGCGCATGCTGGCCGAAGCGCAGCTGCCTTTTGACCTGACGACAGGCCCGCTGATCCGGGGTGGCCTGCTGCAGCTCGGCGACGAGCAGCATCTGCTGCTGCTGACCGTGCATCACATCGTCTTCGACGGCTGGTCCATCGGCATCCTGGTGCGGGAATTCGGTGCGCTCTATGCGAGCCACGCCGCGGGGCTGCCGCTGGCGCTGCCCGAGCTGCCCATGCGCTACGTCGACTTTGCCGCCCGGCAGCGGCAGTGGCTGAGCGGCGAACGCCTGGCGCGGCAACTGGGCTACTGGCAGCAGCGCCTGAATGGGGCGCCCGCGCTGCTGGATTTGCCCACTGACCGGCCGCGCCCGCCTGTGCAGCGCCAAGACGGCGCCTCCTTGCCGTATGCGCTGCCCGCGGAGCTCTCTGCCAGGCTGCGGGCGCTCAGCAGGAAGACGCAGAGCACCTTGTTCATGACCCTGTGCGCGGCCTTCAACGTCCTGCTGGCGCGCCAGGCCGGGCAGACCGACATCTGCATCGGCACGCCCATCGCCAACCGCAACCGCACCGAGATCGAGGGCTTGATCGGCCTGTTCGTCAACACGCTGGTGATTCGCACGCAGGTCGACCTCAGCCTTGGATTCTCTGCGCTGCTGGCGCAGGTGAGGGGCCACACGCTGGATGCCTACGCGAACCAGGATGTGCCCTTCGAGCAGGTGGTGGAGGCCTTGCAGCCCGGCCGGCATGCCCGTCACACGCCGCTGTTCCAGGTGATGCTGGCCCTTCAGAACGCGCCCATGGCCCGGCCGGAAATGCCGGACCTGTCGATGTCGTTTGTTGCCGGCCCCGTCGTCACCGCCAAGTTCGATCTGACCCTGACCCTGACCGAAAGTGCAGACGGGTTGCATGGCGACTTCGAATACAGCACCGACCTGTTCGACGCCAGCACGATCGCGCGCCTGGCCGGCCACTTCACGCGCCTGCTGCAGGCCATCGTGACTGATCCCGACACGCCGGTTGGGGAGCTGGACCTGCTGGGCAGCGGCGAGCGCCAGCGCATGCTGGCCGAATGGAACGACACCGCCACGGCGTTCCCCGGCGTGGACCCGCAATCCACGCAGGTCCAGCAGCTGTTCGAGGCGCAGGTGGCGCGCACGCCGCACAAGGTGGCCGTCGTCCATGAGGGCCGCTCGCTCAGCTACGCCGAGCTGAACGCACAGGCCAACCGGCTGGCGCACCATTTGATGGTGCTGGGCGTTGGGCCCGAGTCGCGTGTCGCGATCTGCGCGGAACGTGGCGTGGAGATGGTGATGGCCTTGCTGGCGACGCTCAAGGCAGGCGGCGCCTACGTGCCGCTCGATCCAGCCTATCCGGCGGACCGCCTGTCCCACATGCTGCACGACAGCGCGCCGGTGGCGGTGCTGACCTGCCTGCGCCAGGCCACCCGTTCGCGCCTGGCGGCGACCTTGCAGGCGCAGGGCATGCCGAACCTGGACCTTCAGGCGGACGCACAGCACTGGGCTCATCAGGCGGGCGTCAACCCCGAGCTTGAAGCCGATGGGTCGGCGGGGCGCCGCCTCGCCTATGTGATCTACACCTCGGGCTCGACCGGGCAACCCAAGGGCGTGATGGTCGAGCATGCGTCGGTGGTCAACCTGATCCAGGGCCATGTGCGCCTGTGCGCGCTCTCTGAAGAGGACCGTGTGCTGCAGTTCGCCTCGGTCGCGTTCGACGCGTCGGTCGAGGAGATCTTTCCCGCGCTGACGGTGGGCGCCACCCTGGTGCTGCGGCCGGCCGACCTGGTCGCGCCAGACGAGGTCTTCCTGAACTTCATCGCCGACATGGGCATCACCGTGGCCGAGCTGCCGACTGCCTTCTGGCAACAGTGGGCGCAGAACGCAGCGCCCGCGAGCGGCGCTGAACCCGGCGCGCTGCGCCTGGTCGTGGTGGGCGGCGAGAAGGCGGAGCGCCGCCACCTCGGTCCGTGGCGGCGCGCAGTGCAGGCAGGCACGGCCTGGCTCAACACCTATGGCCCGACCGAGGCGACGGTGTACGCCACGGCCTGGAAGATGGACGCTCGCCAGGCCTTGCCGCCGGGTGAGATCCCGATCGGCCGCCCGGCGGCCAACACCCAGGTCTACATCCTCGACAGCCGTTTACAGCCGGTACCGGTTGGCGTGGCAGGCGAGATCCACATCGGCGGTGCCGGCGTCGCCCGCGGCTACCTGAACCAACCAGAGCTGACGGCGGAACGCTTCATCGCCGACCCCTTCGGCCGCTTGCCGGGCGGCAGGCTGTACAAGACCGGCGACCTCGCCAGGTACCTGCCGGGCGGCGAGATCGAGTACCTGGGACGCAATGACTTCCAGGTCAAGATCCGCGGCTTCCGGATCGAGCTGGGCGAGATCGAGGCCAAGCTGGCTGCGGCCCACGGCATCCGGGAGGCGGTGGTGCTGGCGCATGAGGCGCCTGGCGGCGACAAGCGGCTGGTGGCCTACGTGGTGCCACATGCCGGGCACGCGCTGGACGAGGACGCCCTGCGTGCCGAACTGGCGGAGGAACTGGCCAGCTTCATGCTGCCGAGCGCCTACGTGATGTTGGACGTGTTGCCGCTGACCCCCAACGGCAAGGTCGATCGCAAAGCCTTGCCGGTGCCTGAGATGGCGCAAAGCCAGGCCGCATACATGCCGCCGCGCACGCCGACCGAACAGGCCATCGCGGAGGTCTGGGCCGAGCTGCTGCAGATCGACAAGGTGGGGGCCGAGGACGACTTCTTCCTGCTCGGTGGCCACTCGCTGCTGGCCACGCAAATGGTGGCAAAGCTGCGCGATCGCGGCGTCAACGGGATGGTTTTGAGAGACCTCTTTGCCCACCCGTCGCTGGCGGCCCTGGCGAAGTTCATCGATTCGCATGCGACGGCCGCCAGGCATCCGAACCTGGTCCGGATCCGCACCCGCGGGGACGCCACGCCGCTGTTCCTGATCCATCCAATTGGCGGCGAAGTGCAGTATGCGTTCGACCTGTCGCGACACCTGGCCCCGAATCAGCCCGTGTACGCCTTGGCCGCCAGCGGCTTTGCCAGTGGCGAGAAGCCGCATGCCAGCATCGCCGAGATGGCGCGTGCCTACCTCGGTGCCATCCGCCAGGTCCAGGCAAGCGGGCCCTACCAGCTCGCGGGCTGGTCCCTGGGTGGCATGATCGCCTACGAGATCGCGCACCAGCTGCTTGGCGCAGGGGAGACGGTGGCCTTCGTGGGCATGATCGACAGCGGCTGCCCGCTGGCCAGCGAGCCGGGCGAGGCGGCCCGCGAGGTCGACGAATGCAGCGCCCTGCTGCACTGGGTCATCGACCTGCACCCCGAGTGGGTCGACGCGAGCCAGCATCCCGTCTACGACGAGGTCACACAGCTGGCGAGCGCCGGGCAACTGGACGCCATCATCCAGGTGTGCCAACGCGAGCAGCTGCTGCCGACGCAGCTCGATGCGGCGCAGGTGAAGCGCATCGTGGCGCTGTACGTGGCCGGTGCCAAGGCGGCCGACGCCTACCGGCCACCGCTGATTGCGGCGCCGGTGAGCTTCTTCGCCGCCGCGCGGCGCGAAGGCGAGGACCTCACGCTCGGCTGGGCCGCCTTGCTCGGCAAGCGCCTGCGGGTGATGGCCATCGGTGGCAGCCATTACACGATCGTGAAGCCGCCACACATCGAGAAGCTGGCGCGCGAGATCTCGGCCAGCCTCCACCGTGGGGCGAGCAGCGGGCCTTTGCATGCTGCCGCCCACATTTCGTTCGCCAACAAATAGCCGAAAGACAGCATGGACGCCAACACCTCAGCGCCCCCTCTGGATGCCAAACGCATGGGGACATTCGAGTTCTCGCGCACCATCGCCGACCTGCCCGCCCCCAAGGGCTTGCCGCTGGTCGGCAGCCTGCTCAAGCTCAGCGGGCGCCAGTTCCACCTGACGCTGGCGGACTGGATTCGCGAGTTCGGTCCCGTCTTCCGGCTGGATGTGATGGGCCACCAGCTGATGGTGCTCTCCGAGCCCGCAGCCGTGGAGGGCCTGCTGCGTGACCGCCCGGACGGCTTCCGGCGCACCTCCAACCTCAAGACCAGCATGGGCGAGCTGAAGATCGCTGGCGTCATCACCGCCGAAGGCGACGACTGGCGCAAGCAGCGCAGGCTGGTCATGGGCGGGCTGAACGCCGAGGTCGTGCGCAACTTCTTTCCGACGATGGTGGTCATCACCGAGCGGGTGCTGCTGCGCTGGAAGACAGCGGTGGCAGAGGGCCGGCGCATCGACCTGCATCGCGACCTGAAGGCGATGGCCCTCGATGTGATCGTGGCCATTGCGATGGGGCAGGATATCGACGCCGTCAACGACGACGGCAACCAGGTGCAGCGCGACATCGACAACATCTTCCAACGCCTGGGCGCCCGCAACGCCACGCTGCTGCCCTATTGGCGCCACTTCAAGCTGCCGGTGGACCGCGCGGCCGACAAGTCGGCGGACGACATCGAGCAGGCTGTCATCGGCTTCGTCAAGGATGCGCGCGAGCGCATGGCGCAGCAGCCGCAACTGCGCCAGAAGCCCGGCAACATGCTGGAGGCGATGATCGCGGCGAGCGAGAACCCCGAGTCCGGCTTCACCGACCAGGAACTGATCAGCAACGCCATCATGAGCGTGATCGGCGGCGAAGACACCACCGCCAACTCGATGGCGTGGATGATCAACCTGCTGGCGCAGAACCCCGAGGCGGCCGCCACGCTGGCCGCCGAAGTGGACGCGGTGCTCGGCGACGCGCCGGTCGCCCGCGAATGGGAGTGGCTGAAGCAACTGCCGTATCTCGAAGCGGCCCACAGCGAGACCCAGCGGCTGCGGGCGGTGGCGCCGTTCATGGGCTTTGCCAGCAATGCCGACTGCGTCGTGGCCGACACCTTTGTGCCGAAAGACACGGTGATCTTTGTCGCCAACACCGGGGCCAGCCAGGACGAGGCGCACTTCCCTCAGCACGAGCTGTTTCGCCCGGAGCGCTGGATCTTCGACGGCAAGCCTTCGCGGGAGGAAGACCCTTCGCGCAAGGTCTTCCCCTTCGGCGCCGGCCCCCGCCTGTGCCCCGGCCGCTTCCTCGCGCTGACCGAGATCAAGATGGTGCTGGCGATGCTGGTGCGCAACTTCGAACTGGTGCCGGACCTGGACGCGCCGCCGGTCGAGCAGCTGTTGAATTTCTTCGTCGGCCCGAGCGCGGTGCCAGTGCGGCTGAAGCTGCGCGCCCGCTGAGTTGAGGCATTGATGAATTCCAACCCCATGCGTTTCGACTTCGGCATTGCCAGGCGCGTGCTGCAGGTTTCCGTGCCCTTGATGGGCTCGATGGTCGGCAACCTGATCATGATGCTGGTCGACCGCATCTGCCTGGCACGCTACTCGGACGACACGCTGGCCGCGTCCGGGCCGGCGATCTACACCGCCATGGCCATCGTCGGCTTCTTCACCGCGTTCGCCGGCTTTTCGAGGTCCTGCGTCGCCCAGGCCTTCGGCCGATCAGGGCGGGACGAGGCGGCGTACCAGGCGGCGGTCGGCATGGTGGTCGCGGCCGTGCTGGCCGCGGTCCTGGTGCTGCTGGCGCCGGTGATCGAGCTGATTCCTCGCTTGAGCAACAGGCCGGCCGCCATCACGGCGCTTGAATCGCAGTTCCTGTACTGGGCCGCGTATTTCGGCAGCGTCATGACCTTGAACATGTCGCTGTCGTCCTATTTCAGCGGCATTGGCCAGACGCGGGTCACGCTGATCGCGGGCCTGATCGGGCAGGTCGTGGAACTGTTCATGACGGTTGGCCTGGTGTTCGGCAAATTCGGGCTGCCCGAGCTTGGCATGCGTGGCTCGGCCATCGGCACCTTGTTCGGCACCTCGGCGATGCTGGTCTTCTACTTGTCCCGGTTGCCGCAGGAGGTCTGGCACCAGCTCACGCAACGCGTCTTCAAGCGCGGGGCGACCGTGGTGGCCGACATGATGCTGCGGGTCCGGCGGGGACTGCCGCTCGGGGTCTCTGCCGGTGTCGACAACCTCGGCAACGCGGCCTTCATCTGGATGATCGCCGGCCTGGGCGCGATTGCGCTGGCGGCCAACAACGTCAACCTCACGGTCAACTACATCGGCATCGTGCCGCTGATCGGGCTGGGCATCGGCTGCAGCGTGCTGTGCGGCAATGCCATCGGCGCGAACGACTTTTCGCAGGTGCCCAGGATCATCTTCGTGACCTGGGTGATCGAGCTGGCCTATGTGGCGGTGGTGGCGCTCTTCGAGATCACCATGCCGGAACAGCTGCTGAACCCCTTCGGCCTCAGCCACAAGCCTGAAGCGATCCGCAGCGCGGCGGTCGGCACGGCCCAGGTGCTCTGGCTGTATGCACTGGCCTTCACCTTCTCGATGACAGGCGCGGCCGTGCTGGAGGCCTTCGGCCTGACCAGGTTCCTGTTTGCCACCCGCCTGGTGCTGATGTGGGCCTTCAGCATCCCGACGATCTACTTCATGACGCTGGGGCGCGATGGCAACGCAGACTTCCTGCCGATCTGCTGGGTCGTCGGTGCGTTTTTCGAGGGGGTCATCGGTGCGATGTATGTCTGGCGGATCTGGACTGCGGTGAAGCATCGCCAGAACGCCATCGCGCTGGCGCCCGCCGGCGCCTGACCCGCCGCCCTGTTTGCCAACAGGGCCGGCGCAGGGGCTGGCTGAACTCCATTATTTCCATTAAAATGGAAGAATGGAAGAAGAGATGGCCGTCAAGTCCCTCGCCGCGCTGGCCCAGCCGATGCGGCTGCGCATCTTTCGTGCGCTGGTGGTGGTGGGCGATGCCGGCATGACACCCGGCGCGATGCAGCAAGGCCTGGAGATTCCGGCCGCCACGCTGTCCTTCCACCTGAAGGAGCTGCTGCACGCCGGCCTGGTGACCCAGGAGCGCGCCAGCCGCAACCTGATCTACCGGGCGGCCTACGCCCACATGAATGCGCTGCTGGCCTTCCTGACCGAGAACTGCTGCCAGGGCGAGGCCTGTGGCGCCAATGGCGCCGATGCCTCGGCTGCCTGCAGTTGCTGACTTCATTTTTTGAACCTGCCGACCATGACCGTCAACGTGCTGATCCTCTGCACCCACAACTCGGCCCGCAGCGTGCTGAGCGAGGGCATGCTCAACCACTGGGCCGCCAGGCTCGGCAAGGACGTGAGGGCCTTCAGCGCCGGCAGTGCGCCCAGCGGTCGGCTCAATCCGTTTGCCCTCGAAGCGCTGACCCACGCAGGTGTGGATGTGACCGGCTACCGCAGCAAGAGCTGGGAAGAGTTCACCTCGCCCGAGGCGCCGCCGCTGTCCATCGTCATCACCGTTTGCGACAGCGCCGCGGCCGAGCAGTGCCCCGTCTTCTTTGGCGCGAATGCCGATGGCGGCCAACCGGTGAAGGTGCACTGGGGCTATGCGGACCCGTCGAATGCACAGGGCGGAGACGCCGGCAAGCGGCTGGCTTTCGAGCTGACCCGCCAGGCCATCGGCTACCGCATGCTGCAGTTGCTGCAACTGCCTCTTGAAACCTTGGACAAGGCCGAACTCCGGGCCGCCCTGAACGCCATTTCGGCCAGCTGACCATGAGCGCAAGCCAACTCTCCGGCGCAGCAGCGCCCAAGGCCGCATCGGCCATCTCCTTTTTTGAGCGCTACCTGACCGTCTGGGTTGCGCTGTGCATCGTGGCGGGCGTTGCGCTGGGGCAATGGTTGCCGGGCGCGTTCAAGGCCATTGCAGCGATGGAAGTGGCCCAGGTCAACCTGCCTGTGGGTCTGCTGATCTGGGTCATGATCATCCCGATGCTGCTGAAGATCGACTTCTCGGCGCTCGGCCAGGTCAAGGCTCATGCCCGCGGCATTGGCGTCACGCTGTTCATCAACTGGGCTGTGAAGCCGTTTTCAATGGCCTTGCTGGGCTGGCTGTTCGTGCGCCATGCATTCGCGGCCTGGCTGCCTGCCGACCAGCTCGACAGCTATGTTGCCGGCCTGATCCTGCTGGCCGCCGCACCCTGCACCGCGATGGTCTTCGTCTGGAGCCAGCTCTGCAAAGGCGACCCGTACTTCACGCTGTCGCAGGTGGCCTTGAACGACGCCATCATGGTGGTGGCTTTTGCGCCCATCGTTGCGCTGCTGCTGGGCCTGTCGTCCATCACCGTGCCCTGGGACACGCTGCTCACCTCGGTGGGCCTGTACATCATCGTGCCGGTGGTGCTGTCCCAGCTCTGGCGCAAGGCGCTGCTGGCCAAGGGCACGGCGTACTTCCAGGCGGTTGCGTCCAGGTTGGGTCCGTTCTCCATCAGCGCACTGTTGCTGACCCTGGTGCTGCTGTTCGCCTTCCAGGGCCAGGCCATCCTGGATCAGCCGCTGGTGATTGCGCTGCTGGCGGTACCCATCCTGATCCAGGTGGTCTTCAACTCCGGCCTGGCGTACCTGCTCAACCGCAGGCTGGGGGTGCAGCACTGTGTCGCCGGGCCGTCGGCGTTGATAGGCGCCAGCAACTTTTTCGAGCTGGCCGTGGCCACCGCCATCAGCCTGTTTGGTTTTCAGTCGGGCGCGGCGCTGGCCACCGTGGTCGGCGTGCTGATCGAGGTGCCAGTGATGCTGGCAGTGGTCGCCATCGTCAACCGCAGCCAGGCCTGGTATGAAAAAGGTGCACCGGCATGAGCGCGATTCCCGAAGGCACGCAAGGCGTATTCCCTGCACTGGATGCGGGTCTCTTCGATGTGCCGACCCAGGAGCGCCTGGTGGTGCCGCAACCTTCACGCCACCGGCCGCGCTTCCTGATGCTTTATGGCTCGCTGCGCGAGCGTTCGTTCAGCCGGCTGCTGACCCATGAGGCGGCCCGTTTGCTTGAAGCGATGGGTGGCGAGGTCCGCATCTTCGACCCGGCCGGTCTGCCGCTGCCCGATGGCGCGCCGGACAGCCACCCCAAGGTCCAGGAGCTGCGCGAACTCGCCGCATGGTCCGAAGGCATGGTCTGGACTTCACCGGAGCGCCACGGCGCGATGACCGGCATCATGAAGGCGCAGATCGACTGGATCCCGCTGTCGGTTGGTGCGGTGCGGCCCACGCAGGGCAAGACGCTGGCGGTGATGGAAGTTTCCGGCGGCAGCCAGTCCTTTAACGCCGTGAACCAGATGCGCGTGCTGGGCCGCTGGATGCGCATGCTGACCATCCCGAACCAGTCCTCGGTGGCCAAGGCCTTTGCCGAATTCGACGCACACGACCGCATGAAGCCCTCGGCCTTCTACGACCGGGTGGTGGACGTGATGGAAGAGCTGTTCAAGTTCACCCTGCTCACGCGCGACCTGGGCCCTTACCTGGTCGACCGCTACAGCGAGCGCAAGGAGAGTGCCGAGGCCCTAAGCAAGCGGGTGAACCAGCGCGCGATCTGAGCACCTGCAGTTCACGGGGCCCGGCCCCGTTTTTTCCCACCAAGTAGTTGCTGTTGACAACCAAAATCATGAGGTCTACCGTGCGCCTGCATGGTTGCTATTCACAACGAGATGCGCACAGACGTGCAGGACGGCGCTCCGGTCACCCAGGCGGCGGTCACGACGGCCAATCACGGCGGCCTGCTGCGCGAGGTTGCCCGCATGTACACGCGGGCGCAGCGGGTCGTGGCCGACTGTTGTCGCACCACCAGCACGCAGTGTCACCTGCTGACCGAGCTGGGACGCACCGGCCCCTTGCCGCTGGCCGAACTGGGCACGCGGGTCAGCTTGGAGAAGAGCTGGGTGTCGCGTGCGGTGGAGGCCATGGCCAGGCGTGGCTTGGTGACCAAGGAGCCGAACCCGTCCGACGCAAGGAGCTGGCTCGTCACGCTCACCGCCGAAGGCAAACGCACTGTGCTTGAGCTGAACCAGACGCTCGACGCCCACGCCGCGCAGTTGCTGTCATCGCTGAGCGAGCGCGACCGCCGCCAAGTCGAGCGCTCCCTGTTGCTGTTGATGAAGGCCCTGCGCGCGGACTAGGCGGCGATGTGTTGCCTGCCTGCCAGCGAAGCCGGGGCCGAACCGGTCAAGGACTCCCAATCATGTTGCTGACGTCACCCATCCTCCTGCGGCAGGCCACGGCCGCCGACTGGCCTGCCGTCGAGGCGCTGCTGCTGGCCAACAAGCTGCCGCTGGACGGCGCCCGCGACCACCTGGGCACCTGCCTGCTGGCCACGGCCAACGGCGAAGTCATCGGCTGCGCCGGCGCAGAGGTCTATGGGCACGTGGCGCTCATGCGCTCGGTCGCCGTGGCGCCGGGTCTGCAGCAGCAGGGCATCGGCCGCCAGTTGGTTGAACGGCTCATCCTCGAAGCGCGCAGCCGCGGCATCGGTACGCTGTACCTGCTGACGGTCACCGCGCCGGAATACTTCGCCGCTTTCGGCTTCAAGCGCAGCAAGCTCGACCAGGCCCCGGCAGCACTGAAGGCGTCGCAGGAGCTGCAGGGCGCCTGCCCAGCGTGTGCGGCATTCATGAGCCTGCCGCTGCAGGCGCAGGCGACCAAGCCAGCCTTGCTGGACGGCTTGCCGGTGGCGGTGCTGGGG
>NZ_VIDT01000122.1 GCF_006519715.1 Ideonella azotifigens | reverse complement strand
GCTTGCTGCCGCAATCCATCGCCGCCGAAGACCTGGCAAGCGGCCGGCTGGTGCACTGGGGCACCGTGCCGGGCAAGCCCGTCGAAGTCCGGGCGCTGCACACCTCCCGGCGGCTCGTCAGCGCGAAGGTGACGGCGTTCGTGCAGTGCCTGTGCGAGAGTTTTTCGGGTGGGGTGCTGGCGTAGAGAAGGGGCTGCAGGTCCCGAAGGTGCGGTTCGCCGTCCTGATCATTCGGCGAGCCCGACTCCGGAGCGCGACCTTCGGTCCCGTCTCAGGTGTCGGCCCAAGAGCACAGCAGCCAGATAGGAGAGGCCCGTCAGCGCCACGCCGATGCCAAGCACGCTGGCTGCATGAACGGCTGGCCGATCATTTTGGAAGTGGAATGCGGCCCAGACTGCAGCCACGACCAGCAGCACCATCTCGACGATGGGCGACATCGACACCCCGCCAGGGGGCGGCCCGTCGCCTCGCTTCCAAGCGCGCGCAGCACGCTCCAGAAAGCATGGGACGAGCATGTTCCATGTGAGCTTCAGCAAGAACAGCGCGATCAGACACCAAGACAACCAGGTCATTCGATTTCCAATTGCGGCGAATGCGACAGCGCGGCAAGGTCTAAAGTCGGAGCGCGGTCGGGCACCTCCGGTTGCCCGCCAGGGCGCGCTTTCGGGCAGTCAGACGTCTTGTCAAAATGATCGCTTGCCAATCCTCGGATGACCTGCATGTTGCCTTTGTTTGACCCGAAGTGGGCCACGCTGCTCGGTGGCTATCGGGTGCCATACGACCCATCTGGCGCCTTGTCGCGCCTTGAGCAAGGCGAGGATGCTTGGGACGAATTGTGGAGCGAGCTGCACCATCAGGGCGACATCGGCGAAGCTTCGTATGCCGCCGTGCCGCACTTGGTCCGGATCGCGGCACAGGCACACCAGCGGGACTGGAATTTCTACGGGCTCGTTTCCACCATGGAGGTCGAACGGCACAAATCAAGCAGTCCCCCAGTGCCCAACTGGCTGGTTGACGACTACGACGATGCGTTGCAGGACATGCAGCGCTTGGCGTTGCGTGACTTGGCTTCGCAAGAAGACGCCTCGACCGTCCAAGCGATTCTGGCCTCCCTCGCATTGTGCAAAGGGCAGGTCAAACTCGGCGCCTTGCTCTCCTCTTTGGACCTCTCGGAGCTGGATGAACTCGTCAATGAGCGGCTGGCGTGGGATGAGCTGTATGAGTAGCGCAGACCAGCGCGCAGCACCACGATGCGGCTGTCGCTGAATGTGAGCTTGAGGACACTCCTTGACAGCAGCGACATCGCGAACTGGCTGCCTTCGGCGGAGCGTTGTGACTTGACTTCGTTTGGAACGGGTCGCAGGCCGCCGACAGCGGCTCAGACTTGCGCGCGCAATGTTGCTGGACCTGTGGTCGAGCCACTGGCACGGGTGTCTCAGCCCTTGACGGCCAGGCTCAGCTGACATGCATTTCGCCGCCCATCGGAAACCTCGCTGCCGCCGTCTTCAACGGCAGTCCAGCGCATTCGTCAGGCAGCTCACCGTGCGGTAGCAGCCGGGCAGCACCAGCACCAGCCGCTGGGGAGCAGTGTCCATGGCAGCGGCAGTGGCGGTGCAAAAGAGGGGCGACATTCGGGGTCCCGGTGATTTGAAAAAACAGCGTTGAAGTGCACTTGGGTGCGGCTTTTGCGAAGTGAGGTCCGCGTGCTGAATTTCCGCCATCTGTACTATTTCTGGGTCGTCACCAAAGAAGGCGGGTTCGCCCGCGCCGCGGAGCGGCTTGAAATGGCCGTGCAGACCATCAGCGCCCAGGTGCGCGAGCTGGAGAAGGCGCTGGGTCACCAGCTGCTCAAGCCCGCCGGGCGAGGCGTCGCCTTGACGGAGGCGGGCGAGGTCGCCTTCGCGCGTGCCGAGGCGGTCTTCCACATCGGGCAAGCGATTGCCGAAGAAGTGCGGGAGGCGGCCAATCACAAGGTGGTGCGCTTGTCCGTCGGCTTTTCGGATGGCATCTCCAAGCTGGCGGCGCATGCGATGCTCTCGCCGATTCTGGCCACGCCGTCGCTGCGGCTGGTCTGCCACGAAGGGGAGGTGAAGCAGTTGCTGGCCGAACTGGCGATGCACCACCTGGACCTGGTGCTGGCCGGACAGTCCGCCCCCAACAGCTCGAACTTGCGGTTGACCAGCGAGCGCCTCGTGCAATCGCCGGTGGCGTGGTATGGGCCTGCCGCGCTGGTCCGAAAAGCCGACGTGGCCGAGTTTCCGGAGTCACTCGGCCGGTTGCCGGTGCTCTTGCCCACCAGCCACTCGGCGCTGCGCTTCAGCCTGGACCGCTGGTTTGAAACCGAGGGCCTGCGGCCCCGGATCGTGGGCGAATTCGAAGACAGTGCACTGATGGCCGTCTTCGCAGCGCGTGGGCTGGGTGTGTTTCCAGTCAGCCAGCTTGGCGCCTCGGATCTGGCCCTGATGCACGGCTTGCGCTTGCTGGGCCACTCTCCTGGCGTGTCCGAGGAGATCCACGCGATCAGGTCGCGCCGCGGCCAACACCACCCGCTTGTCGTGCAACTGCTGGACAGCGCGCGCGGCTGACGGCGCCGGGGGGCACAGCCTGGGTGCAAATGCCGCGGAAGCGGCTTGTTCTTCAGGAAATGTGCTGCGCTGAGGGTTCGGTTTTTCCGAACTTCGCCTCACTGATTTGCTGCTTTTTCTGGATGGCAATGCGCCCTATCTTCGGTTCACACCTGAACCAAAGGAGCGCCGTGATGCAGGTTTTATTCAAATCCCGAGATCCGCAAGCCGACGAACTGCGGGATGTGGCGCAACGCCGTGCGCGCTTCGTCTTCCGTCGCCTCGGCTGGCTGGCACCAAAAGCCATCGTGCAGTTGTCAGATGTGAATGGCCCGCGCGGCGGCGTCGACAAGCGCTGCCAGGTCGAAATCCGGAGCGGGGTCGCCGGCACCGTGGTGGTGGCATCCGTGGCGCATGACTGGCGTACCGCCCTGGACAACGCCTTGTCGCGCGCTTTGCGCTTTCTCGTGCGCCAGTGGCGACGCGGGAATGACAAGAGAGCGCTGCGCCCACGCGCCATTTTTCTGAACCACGCTGAAGAGCAGCGCGGCTGAGTCAACGACGCCGGGAAACCGTGAAGGAGAAAGCATGAAGTGCCCTGTCTGTCCTGATTCCACGCTGCTGATGAGCGATCGCCAAGGCATCGAGATTGATCATTGCCCCCACTGCCGGGGTGTCTGGCTCGATCGAGGAGAGCTGGACAAGCTGGTCGAGCGGTCGGTCTATGCGGCGCCTGCCAGAAGCGCCGGGATCGACCACGAGAGACAGCCCCGATTCGTCGACTCGGACCATGCGCATGGCCGAAGCCGAAGTCACTCCCGAAGGAAGTCGTGGCTCAGCGACTTCTTCGACTGAGCCCCATGCCCTCTTACCCCCCGGACGAACAACATGCGCTTCTATCACCCTGACAGTCCGCAGGCCGCCGCCCGCATCGTGGCATTGGCCGTGCTGGCAGACCGGGACATCGGCAGCTCCGAACTAGAACTGCTGGACCGCCTGGCTGTTCATGCACAGCTCGGCCTCGACCGCAACGAGTTGCACGCGGTGCTGGACAAATTCTGCGAAGACCTCTTGTCCAGTGAGCAACTGCAATGGTCCGACACCTGCCCGGTGGATGAGCGCACCTTGGCCGGCCTGATGGGCGACATCGAAGACCCGGCCTTGCGTCGAAAACTGCTGCACCTGTGCGTCGAGATCGCCGAGGCCGACACGAGAGTGACCGATGGCGAGGCGATCGTGCTGAAGGCCGCGGTCGAGCACTGGGGCCTGCACCGCGAGATGCTCAGGTGACCGGGTGGGGCGTGTTGTCCACCGGGGATATGGAAGCGCGCGTCTGCTGCATTGACATGGACAGAGGGATTGGAAGATGAAACGCGTTGCCTTGTTCTTGCTGACCAACCTGGCCGTGATGCTTGTCCTCGGTCTGGCCGTCAATGTGCTGGGCCTCAACCGGTTTCTCAGCGCCAACGGCCTGAGCGTGACGGGGTTGCTGGGTTTTGCGCTGGTGATGGGTTTCGGTGGCGCATTCATCTCGCTGTTGATCAGCAAGCCAATGGCCAAGTGGACCACCCGGCTGCAGGTGATCAACGGATCGACTGACCCTGCGCATGCGTGGCTGGTGGCCACGGTCGAACGATTTGCGCGGCAGGCGGGTGTGAAGACACCGGAGGTCGGCATCTACGAGGGCTTGCCCAACGCATTTGCCACTGGCGCATTCAAGAACTCGGCCCTGGTGGCGGTGTCCACAGGGTTGCTGGCGTCGATGCCGCGTGATGAGGTCGAAGCGGTCATCGGCCACGAGGTGGCGCACGTGGCCAATGGCGACATGGTGACGATGGCGCTGATTCAAGGCGTCATGAACACCTTCGTGGTCTTCTTGTCGCGAATGATCGGCTATGTCGTCGACAAGCTTGTCCTGCGCAACCAGAACGAAGGCCCGGGCGTGGGCTACTACGTCACGACCCTCGTGCTGGACCTCGTGCTGGGCGTCGTCGCTGCGTTGATCGTGGCCTGGTTTTCGCGGCAACGTGAGTTCCGCGCCGACGCCGGCGCCGCACGGCTCATGGGGCGCAAACAGCCGATGATCGATGCGCTCGCCCGGCTGGGTGGGATGGATCCGGGCGAGATGCCCAAGGCCATGCGCGCCATGGGCATCAGCGCCCGGCCGGGTGGCATGCTGGCCCTGTTCTCCAGCCACCCGCCCATGGCACAACGCATCGAGCGGCTGCGCCGCGCGGATTGAACGCGGGAGATGACCGGGCGGCGTGGTTGCTCGGGGACTGGCCCTCGTCAGCGCAGCGCAGCACCTGTCCGGTTTGCCCACGCGAATCCGTACGGTGAATCAAGGACCTTCCGCCAGCGGCGGGGCGTGTCCGTCGGTTCACCGAACAGAGGATTCGAGATGCGTGGATTCATCGTCATATTGCTGGTGGTCGCGGTCCTGGCCTTCTCGGGCTACGCCACCTTCGGCGAGACCGGACCCATCGGCTGGCTCAACGCCGCGCAGGCCAGCCGCGACGGCAGCTACTCGCGCGCGATCAGCGCCATCGTCCTGCTGCTGGCGATCTGCCTTGTCGTCCTGGGCGTGTTGCAGGTGCTGACCTTCTTCCAGAACATCTGGCGCGCTCGCAGTGGCCAGGCCGCGCCGCCTGCTGCGCCTGCCCCGGTTCGGATTGCTCCCGCTCCTGCTGCGGCAGCAGCCGCGCCAATGGCGCCCGTGGTGCCGAAGCCGGCACCCTCAGGCTGGCGCATGGGCTTGACGGTGTGGGCCGCCTGCATCGCATTGACCTGGATCTGCGTCTTCGCCTGGTACGGCTGGGACTGGCACTTGCGCCGGGCCGACGTCGTGAGCGCGTACGCCCCGCTGCAACTGAGCCGCGGCGGGGACCCGGTGCACCCGGGGAGCGGCAGCCACCTTGCGCTTCAAGGGGGCCTGCTGTGGGATCACGCGCTGACGCGCCGCTCCAGCAAAAGCGGCGGCGCGGTCCAGGCGATCTTCGTGCCGGTGGCCGCCGCCGACTGGCGCCAGGGCGACCGGGTGGATTTCGTCGCGCAATTCGACAGCACCCAGCAGCTCTACGACTTTCAGCGCAGCTCCGGCGCTGCTGACGCCACGCTGCTGGTGCGTGTCGACGGCGCGGTGCCCGCTGCGACGCGGCCCGTCTTCGAACGCGATGGCGTGCTGGTCGCGGACAACGCGGTGCTGGTGACCGCCGTCGCGTCGCAAGCCGGCCGGCCGGCCGAAGCGGACCCGGCCTTCAACTGGACCTACACGAACCTGATCGGCGGCATCGTTTCGGGCTGTCTGACCTTGCCGCTCCTTGCCGCGGTGCTGGGCCTGAAGCGGGAGGCGTGGATGGAACGCCGGCGCGCGGCGCGAGCCGCACGCAAGTCGAGCTGAACCGCCTTCGGTGCGCAAGGACCGCGCTCTTCAATGGCATGCTGGGGCTACAACCGCTTCCCGCCGACCTTGCTGGCGTGTCCGGAGGCTTGTGTCGCGGTTCAACGAATTCGGACACCGAAGCAGGGTGACCTTGCCTCGCGAACCATCGTTCGGGTCGGATCTCTTGGTCGGTGTTGCCGAGATCTCGGTGGGGCGGGCGAGTCCGCTACTTGCCCTGAAGCGCCTTCGCTGCCTGAGCTCGCTGAACGTACTGCTGATACGCCGGCAACGCAATCGCCGCCAAGGTGCCAACCAGGATCACCACCCCGAAGATGCCGAACGCCGCGACCTTGACGCCGGTGCCGTTCGGCGGCGGCGGCGCGCCATACGCGTTTGCGCCAGGGCTGCCCGCCTTGAAGATCCAGATCAGTCCCACCAGCGGGATGATCGCCAGCAGCGACATCCAGCCGGACCAGCCCATGTCGTGTGAACGCCGGATCAGGACCAATGCGGAAAACACGAAATAGGGAATCATCATCAGCGAGAACAGAACGGCAAGCAGGCCGGGGCCGCCACTGGCACGGAGCATGGTCGCCGGTATCGTGACGACGACCGTCAGCACCATGTAAATCAAATACGCCACGGCGCCATACGCCAGAAAACGCAGACGACCCAAACGGCCTCGCCATCCCCAAATCCTCATCTCCTGGAATGCGCCCTGATGGGCGTTGTCTACGTCCGCAACCTCGGCTTGAGGCGCGGTGTACGGATTGCTGATTGCCATGCGGAAACTCCCTCTGTGTTTTGGCCAAATTGTGCTGCCGAAGGATGATCGTCCTTCGGTGAAAAAGCTGCTGAGTCGGCACCCGGCGGTCGACGAACCAAACAGCCCCTCAGACGCTGCGCACGCCCTTGCAAGCCGGGTAGGCTTCACAGCCCCAAAACTCCCGCCCTGCGTTCGCGCCCTTGCGCGCAGTGCGCCTGAGCATCGGCTTCGCACAGGCCGGGCAGGGCGGCGTGGCGGTCGCTGGCTTCTGCTGCAGCTGAGCTTGCGGGGCCGGCGGCAGCGGCATCGCCGCGGAAGCGCCCCGAACGTTCGCCGCCCCACGTACCGCACACGCCTCCTTCCGCGCCCGCTCCACCTGCCGGATCAAGCCCTGCAGCTGCAGCCCGTCGACCAGCCGAACATTGCGCCCTTCGGCAAATGCCTCCGCCTCGCGGCTGAAGTGGCCGGACGTGACGACGAAGCCGCCGGCGGCGCCCTGGGCGGCCATCACGCCGTAGAGCTCGCGCACCACGTCCACGCCGACCTTGTAGGCCTTCCATTGCTTGCACTGCACCAGGTGCTTCTCGCCGCTGCGGCGCAGCACCAGGTCCACGCCGCCGTCCGGGCCGCCGCGGCCGGTTTCCTGGACATTGAAGCCTTGCAGCCGGAAAGCCTCGCCGACCAGGCGTTCGAACTGCTGCCAGCTCATGCCGTTCAGCGCGTCGGCCGACGCGCTTTGGGTGACCTGGGTGACGAGCTTGCGGCGCTCGTGCTGCTTGAAGGCGGACATGGCCGCACCCACCAGGCAGATGAAGGGCAGCAGGTACTGGCCGATGGTGGCGGCGCTTCTGCCCAGCGAGTGGGCGACCGCCTGGGTGACGTCTGCGGGCTTGGCGACGACGGCCGCCGCACCGGGCTGTGCCAGCGTGTGCAGCACCAGGTAGAAGCCCAGCGCCGCGGCCACGCCGGCCCACCAGGGCATCAGCGAAACCAGATCCGCCAGATCGTCCATCGCGCTGCGTTTGCCTCTGCTTCTGGCCATGGCTGCGTCTCCCGAGGTTGATTGTTCTGTGCATTCGGCCTGCGCGATGCGGCCTCGCCAACGAGCCAGGCCCGTCGCCCCACGCGATCCATTTTTCGCGTGGGGTTCGCTCGCGGTTTGTGACTTCTGCACGTTTGCACAGCCGGAACCGGGTGCTGGATGTGAATTTGTTGGCACTTGGTGCGCGGGCGCACGCGGGCAGGTGGTTGTGGATGGTGGATGTAGGTGGTGGATGTGGGGGTGGCGGCGCCTGCCGTGTTTGTCGCCTTGTGCAGCGAGCTTGCCAGGCCCACACTGGCGATGCAGTCCGCCAGCGCGCACATAGCCGCCGGCCTCGCGTTGCAGCGCCACGGCCTGCAGCGCCGCGGGCCTGGCCGGGGCTGTGCACCTCGACAACAAAGTTTTCACCAAGGGGCCAACCAACATGGGCCGAACTTTCGAAGTTGTGCGTGCGCGCTGCCGCATGCGCCTTGTGGCACCACTGCTGCTGATGGCCGCCGCGTGCGCCGTCGCCACCGGGGCCTTGGCGGCCGGCAGCTACCGCTTCACGGCGCTGGCGCCCATCACCGGGGCCAGCCAGAGTTTTGGCGTGGCCTTGAATGACCTGGGCGTGGCGGCCGGCACCAGCGATTCGGGCGAAGGCGGCGGTCCCAACGGTGCCACCGTCTGGCTGCGCGGTGTGCCCACTGCGCTGCTGTCGCTGGGCGGGCCGGGTGCCTACAGCAGCGCGCAGGGCATCAACAACCTGGGCCAGGTGGTGGGCGACAGCACCACGACGGAAGGCCCTGGCCATGCCACGCGCTGGACCGGCGGCACGCCGGTGGACCTGGGCACGCTGGGCGGCGGCCACTACAGCATTGCCTTGGCGATCAACCACCGGGGCCAGGTCGTCGGCTACAGCGACGTGCTGGTGGGCGGTCTGAGCACCACCCATGCGGCGCTGTGGCAGGGCACGACGGTGACCGACCTTGGCACGCTGGGTGGCAGTTACAGCTCGGCCCGCAGCATCAACCGCTGGGGCCAGGTCGTGGGCAGCAGCACCGGGCCTGGCAATGCCAGCGTGCGGGCCGTGCTATGGCAAGCCGGCAGCTTGACGGACCTGGGCAGCGGCTACGCACTCTGCATCAACGACGCCGGCCAGGTCGTGGGCACCGACGGGCAGGTGGCCACGCTGTGGAGCGATGGCGTGCAGACCAGCCTGGGCACGCTGGGCGGCTCGCTCAGCAGTGCCGCGGGCATCAACAACGCCGGCCTGATCGTCGGCAACAGCCTGCTGGCCGGTGACGTGACGGGCCATGCGGCGATGTGGCAGGGTGGCGTGGCGGTCGACCTCAACACCTTGCTGGACGACGCGACCCGCGCCGCCGGCTGGGTGCTGCTGGACGCCAACGGCGTCAACGAACGCGGCGCGATCATCGGCACCGCGTACAACAGCGTGACAGGCGAGCAGCGAGGCTATGTGCTGCGGCCGCTAGGCAACTGAGGGCCCGGCGGGTTTCAGACCATCACCGGCGTCAGGTCCGGTGGCACAAACGCGGCTTCGGTCGTGTACTGCTTGAACAGCTCGGCTGCCTTGGTGTTGTCCATGCCCATGTGCACGCTCAGCGCCAGGCCTTCGAGCTTGCTGTTCAGGTCATGGGCCTTGGCCAGGTTGGCGCTCAGGTTGTGGGTCTTGTGCAGCGTGGTGGAGATCAAGGCAAGCAGCGAGCACAGCATGGCGGCCAGGCACAGCAGGCGCCAGATGGACGAATCGCTCTGCGCGCCGACCAGTTGCCGCATGAACTCGGTGAACTGCTCGCCCCCAAAGGCCGGCGCAGCGGTGAAGGCGGCGGCCACGGCGCTGAAGATGATGCCCTGGTTGGTCAGGCGCACCGAGCGCGGTTCCATCTTGCGCAAGAAGGCCGAAATGCAACGGCGCTTGCCTTCGATTTGCTGCACCAGGTATTGACGCGATTCATCATCGTTCGACATTTCGCTCCTCCGCAGGCAGGCGTGCGCCGTCACCTTTGAACAAGGCAAACAGGGCGGGACTCTTTGGCTTCGGGCTTGGCCTGTCGGGCGCCGCGGCATGGGCGGGGACCCTGGGCCGGTGCGCAGCGTACTCTCCTGCAAACCGGCGTCAAGTGGGCGGTCGAGAGGCGGCCGAGGGCTTTGGGCGTCGGTCGGAAATGGAATCGGTTCCGTTTGGCGGGCCGGTGCCGGCGCGGTGGCTTCGGTGGGTGAGGCGATGGGTTTGGGCCGGCCTAAACTCCCCCGATGATCAATGCCAAACCGCGTGGCGGCGCCTCCGCCGCGCCCAAGCCCAGCCCCGGGCAGTGCGCCCACGTGACGGCCGTGGCCTGCCACCGCGTGAGCACCTTGACCATGCGCGACGACGCGGTGGTCGTCGTCAAGCAGGGCCGCAAGACGCTGCTGGCGGCTGGCGCCGAAAGCGTGGTGGCCGAGCGCGGCGACGGCATGCTGGTGGCGCGCGGCACGCATTGGGACGTGATCAACGACCCCGCGGGACATGGCCGTTACGAATCGCTGGCGCTGTTCTTCGGCGACGAGCTGGTGCGAGAGCACCAGGCCCAGGCCACGCCGACTGGCGCTGCGGTGCCGGCCGCGCAGTTGCTGGTGGTGGACGAGGAGCTGCGGGAGGCGATGCAGCGCGCAGCCTCGTTCCTGCAGGCCAAGGCGGTGTCGGTTGCGGTGCAGCGGCACCGGCTGCTGGAGGTCCTGCTGCTGCTGGCCGAACGCGGCCACCACTTCCGCGCGGTGGACGAACTGGGCTGGGACGAGCGGGTGCGCCGGCTGGTCGCGCAGCGCCCGCATGCCGACTGGAGCGTGGACGCGGTCGCCTCGGCCTTCCACATGAGCGCTTCGACGCTGCGCCGCCGCCTCAGCGAAACCGAGGGCGACCCATCGCTCGCGGCGCTGGTGCGCGAGGTGCGGCTGGAAACCGCGCTGGGCCTGCTGCAAACCACCAAGCTGCCAATTGGCGAGATCGCGCAGCGCTGCGGCTGGGAGTCCCACAGCCGTTTCTCGGCGATGTTCCAGGAGCGCTGGGGCTTCGTGCCTTCGGTGCTGCGCGCCGGCATGACGCAAAGCGCGCAACGAATGGCGCAGGGCGGCTAACGCGCCAAGCTCCCGCGCGGGGACCATGCAGGCATTGCCAACGAACTGGAGCCGTGCCATGAAACACCCCCGTCCCTTGATCCTCTGCGCCACCTTGCTGGCCTTGCCGCTGCTGGCTTCGGCCGCGGGTTTCGAGCTCAGCAGCCTGGACATCGCGCCCGGCGCCAGACTGGCAGAGGCCCAGGTGTTCAAGGGCTTTGGCTGCGACGGTGGCAACCGCTCGCCTGCGCTGAACTGGCACGGCGCGCCGGCCGGCACGCAGAGCTATGCTGTGACTGTCTATGACCCGGACGCACCCACCGGTTCCGGCTGGTGGCACTGGGTCGTCTACAACCTGCCAGCCGCGACCACCAGCCTGTCCGCCGGCGCGGGC
>NZ_VIDT01001219.1 GCF_006519715.1 Ideonella azotifigens | reverse complement strand
GCGCCGTAGAGTTGGTATTCCTCGTACATGACGCCGACGAACACGCCAACGTTCTGCTCCGCAGCGACGCTGCCCCGGGTGTAGCCGGCGTCTTCCAGCGTGGCGTGCACGCATTGCAGGAACAGCCGCTCCTGCGGGTCCATCAGTTCGGCTTCTCTCGGCGAGATGTTGAAGAACAGCGGGTCGAACTCATCCACGCCTTCGATGAAGCCGCCCCATTTGCTGTAGGTCTTGCC
>NZ_VIDT01001218.1 GCF_006519715.1 Ideonella azotifigens | reverse complement strand
GGGCCTGTCAGGAGATTTGTGTGTGAGGCATAGCATGTCGACAAGGAACATGAATGCCACGCAAATCGAAAACCGCAATGGTTGCGGACAAGGCGGCGCAGCCGCAATTCTCAGCCGCAGCGCTTGAGCAGTTGATCCCCGGGCCGGTGACGCCGGCTGAGCTGGAGAGCATCTTCCAGCAGTTCAAGAAGGCCGTGATCGAACGGGCCTTGGGCGCGGAGATGGGTCACCACCTGGGCTACGCAGCCGGTG
>NZ_VIDT01001217.1 GCF_006519715.1 Ideonella azotifigens | reverse complement strand
GACGCTGGCGTGCGCGACACCCTGGTGGCCATCAGCGGCGGTTGGCGCTACGTGGACGCGCAGACCCGGGCCGAAGAGACCTACGACAGCACCGGCCGGCTCAACAGCGAGAAGCGGACCGATGGCACGGTGCTCACCTACGGCTACAGCACGGGCGCGAGTGATGACGCCCCGGCCGCCGGTTATCTCTTGACCGTGCAGGACCAGCTCGGCCACCTGGTCAAGTTCAAGTACGACGCCACCGGCGTGATCACGCAAGTCACGCGGGTGGACGGCCAGACCATTGGCATGGG
>NZ_VIDT01001216.1 GCF_006519715.1 Ideonella azotifigens | reverse complement strand
AGCCTGTTCGGAGTGGGAGACCCGATCTACCCGTTGATCGGTTCAAGCAGCTACGACGTCGACCTTGACGCGGGCCTTGGCGGCCTGAAGCTGCGCTACGACATGCGCAGGAAGCTGCCCAGCGATAACCCGGACCTGGTGTATCCGAACACCGCGCTGGCGTCCTTTGGCCTGCTGGTGGAGAGCAACCTGCACAAGCGGCTGATCTACCAGTCGGGCACGCTTGACGGCATGCAGGCCTCACGCGGCTTGGGCCGCTGGGTCTCGTTTGCGGCGTCCGGCGGGGTCTTTGTTCCG
>NZ_VIDT01001215.1 GCF_006519715.1 Ideonella azotifigens | reverse complement strand
CTACACCGGCGGCAACCTGAGCCAGCTCACCTGGCCCGACGGCAAGTATCTGCAGTTCATCTACGACAAGCCCGGCCTGGCCTGGGCCTTGACCGGCGTGGTGGACGAGGAGGGCAAGCGCCGCGTGAGCTTTGGCTACGACGACCTGGGCCGGGCCACCAGCACCGAAGAAGGCACTGGCTTCAACAAATACACCGCCAGCTGGGACGCTGGCATGGAGCCCGGCTGGAACATCACCGAAGAGTACGACTCGGCCAACAACATCATCTGGATCCACCACCGGTGGAAGAACGTCGGCAACGCCTACGTGCAAGGCCCGCTGGGG
>NZ_VIDT01001214.1 GCF_006519715.1 Ideonella azotifigens | reverse complement strand
GACCTGACGCTGACGCTGACCGAAGACCCGCAAGGCCTGCACGGCGAGCTGGAGTACAACACCGACCTGTTCGAGGCCGCGACCATCGAGCGCATGGCCGGCCACTTCACGCAGCTGCTGCGGGCCATCGTGGAAGATCCCGAGCGCCCGGTGGGCGAGCTGCCGATGCTGGGCGCAGCCGAGCGC
This sequence comes from Ideonella azotifigens, assembly GCF_006519715.1. Classification (GTDB taxonomy): domain Bacteria; phylum Pseudomonadota; class Gammaproteobacteria; order Burkholderiales; family Burkholderiaceae_C; genus Ideonella; species Ideonella azotifigens. The sequence goes on along the minus strand of NZ_VIDT01001214.1, from coordinate 206 downwards.
CAGCAACTGCTGCACGGCTTCAACGACACCGCCACCGTCTACCCGCGGGTGGCCCCTGGCAGCAACACCCTGCACCAGCTCTTCGAAGCCCAGGTGCAACGCAGCCCCGAGCGCACCGCCGTGGTCTACGAGGGTGCCTCGCTGAGCTACGCCGAACTCAACGCGCAGGCCAACCGCCTGGCGCGCCAGCTGCGCAGCCTGGGCGT
>NZ_VIDT01001213.1 GCF_006519715.1 Ideonella azotifigens | reverse complement strand
GAAGCCAACAACCGCCATCGTGGACTTGGGCTACCGCGGGGTGGACAAGGAAGTGGCGCCGGTGGAGGTGATCCACCGCGGCAAGTTCAAGTCACTCAGCCCCAAGCAGAGAACCTGGCTGAAGCGGCGCCAGGCCATCGAGCCGCTGATCGGCCACACCAAGGCCGACCACCGCATGGACCGGTGCTGGCTCAAGGGTGCGGAGGGCGACGCGCTGCATGCGGTGCTGTGCGCGGCGGGCTTCAACATCCGCTGGCTGCTGCGGGCCATTGCCCGGCTGGGCCTCGGCGGCCTTCTGTTGGCCCTGACCGCGCTGGCGCTGTATGCGGCGGCCATGGCCAACCTGCTGCGTCACCCGCGTTCTGGCTTCGATGCCCCGTCCGCAAAGTGACCG
>NZ_VIDT01001212.1 GCF_006519715.1 Ideonella azotifigens | reverse complement strand
CAAGCCCACCACCGCCATCGTGGACCTGGGCTACCGCGGTGTGGACAAGGAGTTGGCGCCGGTGGAGGTGATCCACCGAGGCAAGTTCAAGTCGCTCAGTCCAAAGCAGAGAACCTGGCTGAAGCGGCGCCAGGCCATCGAGCCGCTGATCGGCCACACCAAGGCCGACCACCGCATGGACCGGTGCTGGCTCAAGGGCGCGCAGGGCGACGCGCTGCATGCGGTGCTGTGCGCGGCGGGCTTCAACATCCGCTGGCTGCCGCGGGCCATAGCCCGACTGGGCCTCGGCGGCCTTCTGTTGGCCCTGACCGCGCTGGCGCTGTATGCGGCGGCCATGGCCAGCCTGCTGCGTCACCCGCGTTCCGGCTTCGATGCCCCGTCTGCAACGTGACCGC
>NZ_VIDT01001211.1 GCF_006519715.1 Ideonella azotifigens | reverse complement strand
CCTTCGTCGAGCCGGAACACCTCAGCCTCCCGAGTGCTTCAATCAGATGGCCGGCATGTCGTGCGTCGACACCCCGCAGATCGAACGCCACGCCGTTGGGCAGACGGGCCTGCAGGTGCATCGCAGCACTGCCATCGGCCGGCGCCGCCGGGGCCTGCATCACCGGCACTGCCATGAATGCCGACGGCGGCGATGTCACCTGTGCAACGGGTGCGACGGGTGCAACGGACACACGCGGGCGACGCACATGGCCGTGCTCGCGCAGCCAGCGGCTGACCTGATTGGCATTGACGCCGCACTCGCGCGCCAGGCGCGACACCGACGCGCCTGGCTGCAAACACAGCGCCACCAGTTCCGCCTTCGCCTGCGTGTCGTACACGCTGCGCCCGTCGTTCTTGCGGCC
>NZ_VIDT01001210.1 GCF_006519715.1 Ideonella azotifigens | reverse complement strand
CCAGGCTCACGAAGTGGCTGGGCAGCATGTACTCGGGCAGGCTTTGCGCCAGCGCCGTGCGCAGCTGCGCCTCGTCGGGCAAGCTGTGCCCGTCATGCGCCACCAGGTAGGCCACCAGGCGCGGGATCTTGCGCTCGTCCTCCCGCGCCAGCACCACCACGTCGCGCACGGCCTGCATGGCCCCCAGCGCGCTCTCGATCTCGCCCAGCTCGATGCGCAGCCCGCGGATCTTGACCTGGTGGTCGCTGCGGCCCAGGTACTCGATGTTGCCGTCGGGCAGGTAGCGCGCCAGGTCGCCCGAGCGGTACATCCTGGCCCCGGGCTCTGCGCTGAACGGGTTGGGGATGAAGCTCTGTTCGGTCAGCTCGGGCCGGTTGATGTAGCCCCGCGCCAGGCCGATGCCGGCGATGAACAGGTGGCCGACCACGCCGATGGGCACCGGGTTGAGCAAGTCGTCGAGGATGTGGATCTGGATGTTGGCAATCGGCTTGCCAATCGGCACGCACTGCAG
>NZ_VIDT01000121.1 GCF_006519715.1 Ideonella azotifigens | reverse complement strand
CAACCGCGGCTTCGCCCACGTCGGCGCGCAGGCGCAGGAAGTCGAACCCGGCACGGAAGCGCGGCTGCTCGACCAGCCCGTAGGCCTGGGCGCCGGTGCGGCGCTCGAAGCGAGGCTGCATCATCCAGATCTCGCGCATGTCGGTCGCCAGCTTGCCGCGGCCGGAAATGTCGCCAATGCGGGCGTCGAACACCGCGTCGATGGCCTGGGACAGCGCCGGCATCGGGTGTTCGCCTGCGTCGCGCAACCGGGTCCAGTTTTCCTGCACGTCGTGCCAGAGCATGCAGGCCAGCATGAAGCTCGGCGCCACGGCCTTGCCTTCGGCGACGCGGCGGTCGGTGTCCTTCAGCGCCAGGTGCACGAATTTCTCGCGCGGGCTGCCGGCGGTCGCATGGGTCAGCACCGCGTCCAGCACCGGGAACAGGCCGCGGTCCAGGCCCTGCGCCTTCAGCTGCGCCAGGCTGTCCAGCGCGTGACCTGTCTGCAGCAGCTTGATCATCTCGTCGAACATGCGCGAGGCCGGCACGTTGGCCAGCGTCGCGGCCATCGCCTTCAGTGGTTTCTGCGTCTTGGCCTCGATCGTGAAGCCCAGCTTGGCGGCAAATCGCACCACGCGCAGGATGCGCACCGGGTCTTCACGGTAGCGCGTCTCGGGGTCGCCGATCATGCGCAGCACCCGCGCCTGCGAGTCCTTGATGCCGCCGTGGTAGTCGATCACGATGCGCGTCGACGGGTCGTAATACATCGCGTTGACGGTGAAGTCGCGCCGCGCGGCATCCTCGATCTGCGGTCCCCAGACGTTGTCGCGCAGCACCCGGCCGCTGGCATCCACCACATGGCTCTTGCCGGCCATTTCGTCGCGCGAGGTCTTCTCGTTGCCCTCGACCTGCTCGGCAGCGCTGTTGTCCATGTAGGCGCGGAAGGTCGAGACTTCGATGACCTCGTGGTCGCGCCCCCGGCCATGGATCACGTGCACGATGCGAAAGCGCCGGCCGATGATGAAGGCGCGGCGGAACAGGCCCTTGACCTGCTCGGGGGTGGCGTTGGTCGCCACGTCGAAGTCCTTGGGCCGGCGGTTGACCATCAGGTCGCGCACCGCGCCGCCGACGATGTAGGCCTCGTAACCGGCCTGCTGCAGCGTGGTGACGACGCGCACCGCGCGCTCGTCCAGCAGCGAAGCGTCGATGCCATGCTCGCTTTCCGGCACCTCGGTGCGCTTGCCCAGCGGAATGCCGCCGGTCTTGGCGGGCTTGGCCGCCTTGGCCGAGCCGTCTGCCGGCTTGCCCAGCAGCTTGTCAATGAATTTGCGGATCATGGGGTCTCGAATAGATTCAGGATGCGCCAGCCGCGTTCGCGGGCAATCGCGGCCAGCGCGGGCGTGGGGTTGGTGGCCACCGGCGTGCTCACACGCTCCAGCAGCGGCAGGTCATTGGTGGAATCGCTGTAGAACAGCACCTCGTCGAATTCCTGCCAGGCGCGGCCCAGCTCGGTCAGCCAGGCATCCACACGGGTCACCTTGCCTTCGCGGAAGGTTGGCACGCCGTGCACCCTGCCGGTCACGCGGCCCTGCGCATCGCGCTCCAGCTCGACGGCCAGCAGGTGCTCGACGCCAAATGCGGTGGCAATCGGCCGGGTCACGAATTCATTGGTGGCGGTGACCACGGCGACCAGATCACCCGCGTCGATGTGCCCCTGCACCAGTTCACGCGCCGCAGGGTGCAGCACCGGCTCGATCACGTCCTGCATGAAGCGCGCGCGCATGGCCTCGGCCTCGGCCGTGGGCCGCTCACGCCAGGCGGCAGTCGCAAAGTCCAGGTAATCGGCCAGCACCAGCGTGCCGGCCTGGTACTGGGCATAAAAGCCGTCGTTGCGGCGGCGCCAGGCATCGCCGTCAACCCAGCCGACATTCACCATGTACTCGCCAAAAGCGTGGTCGGAATCGTTGGGCAGCAGCGTGCCGTCGAGGTCAAAAAGCGCGAGTTTCATCGGGGAACAGGTCCAGCGAAGCGGGGTCCGGGTCAGGTTGAGCGGTGATCGTGACCGGCTGCGAGCGCTGCCCGGGCTCCTCGGCCAGCATTTTCTTCAGCAGCGGCACGCTCAAGCCCCGGCCTTCCGCGAGCGAGAAACGGTCCAGCCGGATCAGCAAGGCCATCAGCGAGCCGAGTTCGCGCGAAAAATGGGTCAGCAGGTAGTCCAGCACCTCGGTGGAAAGCGCCAGGCCACGGTGACGGGCCTCGCGGACCAGCACCTCGCGCACGCCGTCGTCGCCCAGCGGCTGCAGCGCAAAAACCGGCCCCCAGCCGAAACGGGTGCGCAAATCTTCGCGCACCGGCAGGTCAACCGGCGGCAGCCGGCCAGCGGAAGCCATTTGCACACCGTGCGTGGCCGCTTCGACGAACAACGTGAAGGCGGCATGCTGGCGTGCCGCATCCAGCCGCTCGGCGCCATCGATCAGGATCAGCGACCAGCCTTCATCGAAGGTCCAGGGCAAGGCATGGTCGGCATCGAACCAGCCGCTGCGACCACCCTGGGCGTGCACCTGGTGCGCCAGCGCTGAAAGCAAATGCGTCTTGCCGCTGCCGGCCGGGCCACACAGGTAGACCGGCGGTCCCGGCAGCACCAGGTCACGCATGGCCTGGGCTGCCAGGCCGTTGTCGCCGGGCACGAAGTTCTGGAAATCGGGTTCGGCCTCCAGGCCGATGGCCAGCGGCATCTGCTTCATGCGCGGCCCGCCGCAGCACGCAACCAGGCATCGCCGCCAGCCAGCGGCCGGCCGCGCAACGCGAAAAGTTCTGCGGAGCGGTTCATGGTGAGAACGGAAGGAAGGCCTGCTGCACGAGCAGCGCGGCCGGGCGCCGGATTGTAGGACGGACGCCAACACGCGCCGCCAGCCGCATGCTTCAGTGCAACAGCGGGCGCGGGCTGCCGCGCAAGGCCTCGACCCGCGCCTCCAGCGCTGGCACGTCCGGCGCTGCCGGGCAATGCTGAAGATAGGCCACCAGGTCGCTCAGCGCGGCGCCGGCCTGCCCCAGCTCGGCGTAGACCAGGCCACGGTCACGCCGCTCCTCCCATTGCTCGGGCAGCAGGCAGACCAGGCGCTGCTGCACCGCCAGCAGCGCCACCCAGTCCTCGGACTGACGGTGGATGGCCTTCAGGTTGCCCAGCATGCGGGCCAGCATGTCGCGGGGCGCCGCGGCCTGCAGGAACAGGCCCAGCGGCGTCTCGAACTCGCCAATCAGGCCTTGCTGCTGGACAAAGGGCTCCAGGCGCTCCTCCAGCTCCTCGCGCGACAGCGAGCGGCCGTTGATCGGATCCAGGATGACCTCACCCGCCGGCATGCGCAGCTTGACCAGGAAATGCCCGGGGAAGGAAATGCCACGCGCCTGCAGGCCGATCTGCTCGGCCAGCTCGATGAAGATCAGCGCCAGCGAAATGGGTATGCCGCGCCGCGTGACCAGCACGCGGTGCACGTAGCTGTTGTCCGGGTCGTAGAAATGGTTGGCATTGGCACCAAAACCGAGCTCATTGAAGAAATAGCGGTTCAGCACCCGCAGCCGGTGCAGCGGCGCGGCATCGCCGGGCAGGCGGCGGCGCAGTTGCTCGCCCAGCCGGTCGATCTCGGCCAGCACGGCCTGCACGTCCAGGGCAGGATGGGCATCCTGCCCGAGCAGGATGGCCGCTTCCAGCAGCGCAAATTCATCGTCCCGGGTCACCAGTGCCGAGAAATAGTCCAGCGCACTTTGGGGCACGAGGCTCAGGGGCACACTCATGCCGCGGAGTGTAGGCCGAAGCGGCCAGCGCGGGTTTGCAAATTGCCGCGCGGCGTCGGCCTCAAGTCCGTCGCAGGAACTGCTTCAGCGGCAGGCCGGCCAGGCGCAAGGCGCCGAAATACAGCAGCGCACCCACGCCGATCACGCCGGCCAGCAGCCCTGCCCGCTGACCCGCGTGCGCCTGCAGGTCCAGCCACCCAACCGCCTGCGCACTCCAGCCCAGCCACAGCCCCAGCGCCAGATTGGCCGGCGCCAGCCGCGCCAGGTAGACCGGCCAGCCCGGCCCGGGACTGTAAAGCCCGCGCTTTTGCAGGCCGACCATCAACCAGCCAGCATTGACCATGGCGCCCAGGCCGATCGACAAGGCCAGGCCGGCGTGGCCCAGCCAGGGCACGAAGATCACGTTCATCAGTTGGGTGCAGATCAGCACCATCACCGCGATGCGCACGGGTGTGCGCAAGTCCTGCTGGGCAAAAAACCCGGGCGCCAGCACCTTGACGCCCACCAAACCCAACAGGCCGCAGCCGTAGCCGCGCAATGCCAGCACCGTCATGTCCACCGCTTCGGAGCTGAACTTGCCATAGTGGAACAGCACCGCCACCAGCGGCTTGGCGAACACCAGCATCGCCACCGCGCACGGCGTGGCCAGCAGCATCATCAGCCGCAGCCCCCAGTCCAGTTGGGCCGAATACCCTGCGTGGTCACCACGCGCCCGCAGCGCCGAGAGCCCGGGAATCAGCACCACGCCCAGCGCCACGCCCAGCAGCGCGGTGGGGAATTCCATCAGCCGGTCGGCATAAACCAGCCACGAGACCGCACCCGGGCGCAGGTGCGAAGCGATCTGGGTGTTGATCAGCAGCGACGCCTGCGCGACCGACACGCCCAGCAGCGCCGGCGCCATCTGCTTGAGCACGCGGTGCACGCCAGGGTGACGCCAGGCAGCGAGCAGCGCGCCCGGCAGCACGCCAATGCGCGGCAAGGCGCCAATGCGCGCCAGCGCCGGGATCTGCACCGCCAGCTGCAGCACGCCACCCAGCAGCACGCCGGCCGACAGTGCGTGAATGGGCTGAATGTCATGCGACCTCAGCACAGGCGTCAGCCCCAGCGAGCAGCCGATCATCGCCACGTTCAGCAGCACTGGCGTGGCGGCCGGCAGCGCAAAATTCTTCCAGGTGTTGAGCACGCCGGCCGACAGCGCCACCAGCGACATGAAGCCGATGTACGGGAACATCCAACGTGTCAACACCACCGCCAGGTCGAATTCCTCCAGCCCGGCGCCGAACAGCCAGACCACTGCCGGCGCCGCCAGCACGCCAACGACGCAGGTCGCCACCAGCACCCACAGCAGCACCGTGCCGACCGCGTCAATCAGCCGGCGGGTGACTTCATCACCCTCGCGCTCGCGGGTGGCCGCCAGGATGGGCACGAAGGCCGCGGAAAAAGCGCCCTCGCCAAACAGGCGGCGCAGCAGATTGGGAATGCGGAACGCGACGTTGAAGGCATCGGTCACCGCGCTGGCGCCAAAACTCGCGGCAATCAACTGGTCCCGGACCAGCCCGGTGATGCGAGACAACAAGGTCCAAAGCGAAACAGTGGACGCAGCCTTCAACAGATTCATGGGAGGGCCGGCACCTGGGCGCCGGCAGCAGGCGAAACCGCGAATTATGGGGGAGCCTGCAGCACAAGCGGGCGCCAGCTTGCCTTGTGTAGGAGATATCAGATATACTCGACAGTCTTTCCCCACCTGGAAAACCATACAGCATGGCCACCTCCTCCAAAGCCAAGAAGCGCACCGTGCGCCTGGCCTCGGGCCGCAAGCGCGCCCGCCAGGACGTTCACCTGAACGCCGCGAACACTTCGCTGCGCTCCAAGTTCCGCACCTCCGTCAAGAGCGTCCTGAAGGCTGTTGCCACCGGCGACAAGGCACAGGCTGCCGAAACCTTCAAGACCGCCCAAAGCGTGATCGACTCGATCGCTGACAAGGGCATCTTCCACAAGAACAAGGCAGCTCGTCACAAGAGCCGCCTGGCAGCCAAAGTCAAGGCGCTCGCCGCCTGACGCAACCTCCAGGTGGAAAGTGAAAAGCCCCGCGTCGCGGGGCTTTTTTCATGGCCGGGCGACTTTGGCGATCAGGCCTTCTTCTCGCCGCCGGCTGCCGGCGCCTCGGGCAAGAGGCACGCATCGGTGACCTGCAGATTGTTGTCGCGGGCAAAGTTCATCACGAAGTCCCAGGCCATCGGCTCGATGTCCTTCAGCGCCTCGTTGACGATCACGCACTTCACGCCGTTGATCACTCGCGGCACGCAATACGGCGAATAGCCGATGAAGGCGCCAATGCCGGCCTTGCTGCCGCCGGGGCGGAAGCAGGACATCGCGCCTGCCAGCCGCTCCGCCCAGTCACTGGGGCGAAACGTGCGGCCTTCCATGGTGAGACCCTGGATGAACACTTCGCGCGGCTTGGACAATGACATGGGTGACGTGGCGGGACGCCGGCCGGCAAGGCCGGCCTGCAGTTTTGACAACGACGTTCGCGTCTCGACGCGGGCTCAACGCCTGCTCGGCAACCGGTAGCGGCTGGCGCGAACAGCGTATTGTGCCTTGCGGGTGCTGCGATGCAGCATGCAAGGATTTGCGAAGGGCAGCGCAGGCCGGCCAGAAGCCCTGGACGGCCTCCGGCACGGCGTCTGCCGCCCACCTTCCAGCCCTGTTTTCGGCACGGCAGCCAAAGGCTTGAGAAGCGGTGGCATGCCCCATGCCGGCCTTTAGAATTCACCCCGGGGCAGCCTGTGATCGACAAGACACAGCCGCCCTTTGTTTTCTCCACTTCTTCCTTTGCTCATACCGACCCGGAGCCTGCCCATGTCCGCCCCCATGCCCCATGTGATGAACACCTACGGCCGACTGCCCATTGCGCTGTCGCACGGCCGAGGCTGCACCGTCTGGGACACCGAGGGCCGACGCTACCTGGACGCGCTGGGCGGCATTGCCGTCAACACGCTGGGCCACAACCACCCGGTGCTGGTACCCGCGCTGCAGGACCAGCTCACCAAGCTGATCCACACCAGCAACTACTATCAGACCCCGCTGCAGGAAAAGCTCGCCGAGCTGCTCTGCGAACGCGCCCAGATGTCGGCCGCGTTCTTCTGCTCCACCGGCCTGGAAGCCAACGAGGGCGCACTGAAGATCGCCCGCAAATTCGGCCATGACCGCGGCGTGGACCGGCCCGAGATCATCGTCTTCGACAAGTCCTTCCACGGCCGCTCGATTGCCACCTTGTCGGCCACCGGCAACCCCAAGATCCAGGCAGGATTCGGCCCGTTGGTCGAAGGCTTCGTGCGCCTGCCGCTGAATGACGTGGACGCGCTGCACAGTGCCGCCGCCACGCATCCGAACATCGTCGCGGTGCTGGTCGAGCCCATCCAGGGCGAAGGCGGCATCGTGCCGGCACGGCTGGACTACCTGCGCGAGTTGCGTGCAATTTGTGACGCGAACAACTGGCTGCTGATGTTCGACGAAGTGCAGAGCGGTTTTGGCCGCACCGGCAAGTGGTTTGCCCACCAGTGGGCCGGCATCAAGCCGGACGTGATGCAACTGGCCAAGGGCCTGGGCTCTGGCGTGCCGGTCGGCGCAATCCTGGTCGGCCCCAAGGCCAAGGATGTGCTGGGCCCGGGCAACCACGGCAGCACCTTCGGCGGCAACCCGCTGGCCATGCGCGCCGGCATCGAAACCATTGGCGTGATGGAAGCCGACGGCCTGCTGGCGCATGCCGCCGAGGTGGGAAGCCGCCTGAAGCAGGCCTTCGAGCGCGAACTGGGCAGCCTGCCGGGCGTCAAGGAAATCCGCGGCCATGGGCTGATGCTGGGCATCGAGCTGGACCGCCCTTGCGGCGTGCTGCTGGGCCGCGCGGCCGAAGCCGGGCTGCTGATCAGCGTGACGGCCGACAGCGTGGTGCGCCTGCTGCCGCCGCTGATCCTGAGCACGGCCGAAGCCGACGAGATCGTCAGCCTGCTGGTGCCGCTGATCAAGGCCTTCCTCGCGGAACCCTCCGCATGAAACCGGGTTTCAGCCTCATGAAGCACTACCTGCAGTTCAAGGACTTTCGGGCCGAGGAATACGCCTACCTGTTCGAACGCGCCCGCGTCATCAAGCAGCGTTTCAAAAACTACGAGCGCTACCAGCCGCTGACCGACCGCACGCTGGCCATGATCTTCGAGAAGGCCAGCACGCGCACCCGCGTCAGCTTCGAAGCCGGCATGTACCAGATGGGCGGCTCGGTCGTGCACCTGACCACCGGCGACAGCCAGCTCGGCCGCGCCGAGCCGATCGAGGACTCGGCCCGCGTCATCAGCCGCATGGTCGACATCGTGATGATCCGCACCTTCGAGCAGACCAAGATCGAGCGCTTCGCCGCGCACTCGCGGGTGCCGGTCATCAACGGCCTGACCAACGAATTCCACCCCTGCCAGATCCTGGCCGACCTGCTGACCTACCTCGAAAACCGTGCGCCGGTGCATGCCCGCGGCTATGACCTGGATTGCCTGAAGGGCAAGGTCGTGGCCTGGGTGGGCGACGGCAACAACATGGCCAACACCTGGTTGCAGGCCGCCGAGATCCTGGGCTTCACGGTGCACGTGAGCACGCCCAGCGGCTACGAGGTCGACCCGAAAGTCGCCGGCATTTCCCGCAGCGACTGCTACAAGGTCTTCAAGGACCCGTTGGAAGCCTGCCGCGGCGCCCACCTGGTCACCACCGATGTGTGGACCAGCATGGGCTACGAAGCCGAAAACGCCGAACGCCTGAAGGCCTTTGCCGACTGGTGCGTGGACGCCGAGATGATGGCCGTGGCCCAGCCCGACGCCCTCTTCATGCATTGCCTGCCGGCGCACCGTGGCGAAGAGGTCAGCGCCGAAGTGATCGACGGGCCGCAGTCGGTGGTCTGGGACGAAGCCGAGAACCGCATGCACGTGCAGAAGGCGCTCATGGAGTACCTCTTGCTCGGGCGCATCGGCTGAGGCTCAACGCTTCCCTGCAACCCCCTTTGCCCCCTTTTGCAAGAGGCCGACCCCGGCCGCGGCGCCTCTGACCGCCGGGTTGCCGCCAACCTGAGGCGCCGCCGTTGCGGCAGGCGTTCTGGTTGGTGTCGATGCGCACCTCGGCGTTCTGGTAGTAGCCTGCACCGGTGGCCACGCTGCCCCCTGGCCAAACGTGACCGACAATCGCCCCGCCCTTTCCCGTCCCGTCCTGCACTGCCCATCCCGATGAAACTGGCCCTGGTAACAGACCTGCACGCCAACCGCGAAGCGGTACAGGCCGTGCTGGACCATGCCGCAGCGCAAGGCGCCGAGCGCTATGCCTTCCTCGGCGACTACGTCGGCTACGGAGCCGACCCGGGCTGGGTCATCGACACGGTGCGCGAATACGTGGCCAATGGCGCGATCGCAGTGGGCGGCAACCACGACTCGGGTGTGGCCGACGTGATCTCGCCGTCGATGCGCCCCGAAGCGCGCCAGGTCGTGGAGTGGACCCGCTCGCAGCTGGACGACGCGCAGATCGGTTTCCTCAAGCGGCTGCCGCTGTCCGTCACCGAGGGCGACATGCTGTTCGTGCATGCCAATGCGTTTGCACCGGCCGAGTGGGAGTACATCCAGGGCCGCATCGAGGCCGTGCGCAGCCTGCATGCCACGACCTGCCACTACACCTTCTGCGGCCACATGCACGAGCCCAAGCTGTTCCACCTTTCAGGCACCGGCAAGGCGGGCGACTTCATCCCTTCGCCCGGCGTGCCCATTCCGATTCCGCCGCTGCGCCAGTGGCTGATCGTGCCGGGCTCGGCCGGCCAGCCGCGCGACGGCAACCCAGCTGCCTGCTACGCGATCTTCGACACCACCGAGCAGACGCTGACCTTCCAGCGCGTGCCCTATGACCACGAAATGACCGGCGACAAGATCCGCGCCGCCGGTCTGCCGGAGCGCCTGGCAGAGCGCCTGGCCCAAGGCCACTGAACCCGCCGGCGGGCCTGGATGGAAAGCACTGCCTCCTTCAAGGGACCCAGCCGCTACCGCGGCGCTGACGCCCACGGCTCGGCGCTGCGCATCGGCCAGGTGATCGATGGCTTCCGGCTGGAGGAACGCCTGCACCAGGGCGGCATGGCCAGCCTGTGGCGGGTGACCCGGGTGGGGGCCGACGCGCTGCCGGTGGCCGACAGCACCATGCCTCTGATCATGAAGGTGCCGCGCATCAAGGGCGGCGAGGACCCGGCCGCCATCGTCGGCTTCGAGGTCGAGCGCATGATCATGCCGACCCTCTCCGGCCCGCACGTGCCGAAGTTCGTCGCCAAGGGTGATTTCACCCGCCAGCCGCACATCGTCATGGAGCACATCCCCGGCGCCACGCTGCGCCCGCGGCTGGACAGCGCGCCGCTGGCCATCCTGGAAGTGGTGAACCTGGGCGAGCGGGTGGCCAGTGCTTTGCACGAGCTGCACCGCCAGCACGTGGTGCACCTGGACATCAAGCCCAGCAACATCCTGTTCCGCGAGGACGGTACCGCCGTGCTGATCGACTTCGGCCTGTCGCGCCACGATCAGCTGCCGGACCTGCTGGACGAGGAATTCACGCTGCCGATGGGCACCGGGCCGTACATGTCGCCCGAGCAGGTGCAGTTCGTGCGTAACGACCCGCGCAGCGACATTTTCGCGCTGGGCGTGATGCTCTACCACTTCACCACCGGTGAGCGGCCCTTCGGTGCGCCGAACACGGTGCGTGGTCTGCGCAAGCGGCTGTATTTCGACCCGGTGCCGCCGCGCGCCATCCGTGCCGACTGCCCGCCCTGGCTGCAGGAAGTCATCCTGAAATGCCTGGAGGTCAACCCGGACCACCGCTACCAGACGGCCGCGCTGCTGGCACTGGACCTGCAGAACCCCGGCCAGGTGCCGCTGGGGCCGCGCTCGGAGCGCATGCAGCGCAGCAGCACCTACACCCGCTTCAAGCGCTGGTTCTTCGCGCTGGGCTCGGAGCCTGACAGCCGTGGCGTCAGCGCCAGCGAAATGGTGCACAAGAGTCCCATCATCGTCGCCGCGGTCGACGTGGAGAACGCCTCGTCGCACCTGCTGGACGAGTTGCGAGAAACCGTGCGCCGCATCGTGCAGACCGAGCCGGGCGCGCGCCTGGCCTGCGTCAGCGTGATGCGCACCGCGCGCATGGGCATGGACGAGCTGGTCGACAAGGCCGGCCAGAGCGTGCACGTCAAGCAGCTGATCAACCTGAAGCACTGGGCCCGGCCGATCAGCAAAGCGCTGGACCTGGAAGAAGGCCGGCTGACCTACCACGTGCTGGAAGCGCCGGACGAGGCCAACGCCATCATCGAATTCGCCCGCCGCAACCAGGTCGACCACGTGGTGCTGGGCGCGCGCGGCCAGTCGGCGCTGCGACGCTACCTGGGCAGCGTGTCCTCGCAGGTGGTGGCCGAGTGCGAATGCACCGTCACCGTGGTGCGGGCCAATGCACC
>NZ_VIDT01001209.1 GCF_006519715.1 Ideonella azotifigens | reverse complement strand
TCGGGGACGGGGTCGGCTTGGACGGTGCTGGTGGACAGGCCGGCGGCGAGCAGGCCTGTCAGGGCCAGCACGCGCGCCGCCGGTTTGAGCCGGACTGCAAGGGTCGTCTTGTGGTTCATGGTTCCTCCGCGTGTGTTGTAGGCGCCGCTCACTGCAGGCCGGTGACGCTTTGCATGCGTCCGAGTGCGTCGTAGGTTCGGGTGACCGTGCGCACCAGGGTGCGTGTGGCCGGGTCGGTGCCCTTGTAGTAGCTCTCGCTTGTCCGGTTGCCGGCGTTGTCGAGGTCGTAGTGCTCGCTGTTGCCGTCAGAGCTGCTCACATCAGTGAGCCGGTGGGCGTCGTCGTAGGTGTTGAGCACCCAGCTGCCGTCGGGCTGCGTGACTTGCTTGAGCAGGCCTGTGGCGTAGTAGTCGTAGCTCGTCACCAGCCCGGTGCCACCGCCGGCCGGGGTCTGGGTGAGCTTGCTCAGCCAGCCGCGCAGGTGGTATTCCCGACTCTCGGTGCTGCCGTTGGGCAGCACGGTGGTGAGGACCTGGCCGAGCTTGTTGTACTCGGTGTACTGGGTCCTGAGCGGGCTGGCGGTGCTGGGGCCCTGGGTCACGGTCTTGAGGTCCCCCAGGGTGTGGCCGCGGGCGGCTGCGCCTTCGCCGGTGAAGCTGGTGGCATCCCA
>NZ_VIDT01001208.1 GCF_006519715.1 Ideonella azotifigens | reverse complement strand
CTCCTGCTGCACGACGAAGGGCGTGGCCTCGAAGTCGATGTTGGGGTTCAGGACACTGGAGTGCAGGCTGGGCGCGATCTGGCGGTGCTTGAGTTGCAGCAGGACTTTGGTGACGCCGGCAATGCCGGCTGCGCTTTCGCAGTGGCCGATGTTGGATTTGGCCGAGCCGATGGCGCAGTACTGCCTGTCGCTTGTCCATTGGCCGAAGGCTTTGGCCAAGCCTGCGATCTCGATCGGGTCGCCCAGGCTGGTGCCGGTGCCATGGGCTTCGATGTAGCTGATGTCCCGCGCGTCGATGCCGCCGTCTCTGAGTGCGCGCTCTATGACTTTGGCTTGCGCGTTGGGGTTCGGGACGGTGTAGCCGTTGGTCTTGCCGCCGTGGTTGATGGCGCTGGCTTTGATGACGCCGTAGATGTGGTCACCATCAGCTTGGGCTTGGGCCAAGGGCTTGAGCAGGATGGCGCCCACGCCTTCTCCGGGGACGTAGCCTTCTCCGCCCTGGCCGAAGCTTTCGCAGCGGCCTTTGCCGGAGATGAATTTGCCCTGGGCGAGCATCAGATACTTGTTGGGGTGCACCGAGACGTTGACACCGCCGGCAACCGCCACGCTGCAGTTGCCTTGCCGCAGGCTCTGGCAGGCCAGGTGGATGGCGGTGAGCGAGGACGAGCACATGGTGTCCAGGGCCAGGCTGGGGCCGCTGAAGTTGCACCAGTAGGAGATGCGGTTGGCAATGGAGGCGGGGCTGTTGAAGACGGCCAGGTTGTGGCCTCTGGCCTGTTCCTGT
>NZ_VIDT01001207.1 GCF_006519715.1 Ideonella azotifigens | reverse complement strand
TTCGCTGTCCTTGTGGCATTGCCAGTAGGTGACGTCCACCGAGGCTTCGGTGGGGCCGTAGAGGTTGTGCAGTTCGACGTGGTCCCAGGTCTGGAAGAAGCGCTGCTGCAGCTCCAGCGGCAGGGCCTGGCCGCTGCACATGACCTGGCGCAGCGACCTGGCACTGGCGGGCTTGGCTTCGTTGAGGAACACGTCCAGCATCGGCGGCACGAAGTGCAGCGTGGTGATGCGTTCGTCATCGATCACGCGCGCCAGGTAGGCCACGTCCTGGTGGCCGCCGGGCCTGGCCACGACCAGGGTCGCGCCTTCGAGCAGCGGCCAGAAGAATTCCCACACCGAGACGTCGAAGCTGAAGGGGGTCTTCTGCAGCACCCTGTCCGCTGCCGTCAGCGGGTAGGCCTCCTGCATCCATTGCAGGCGGTTGACGATGCCCCGGTGCTCGATGCCCACGCCCTTGGGCTTGCCGGTGGAGCCGGAGGTGTAGATGACATAGGCCAAATGGCCTGGCTGGGTCAGGTTCTCCAGGTTGCCGGGGTCGACCAGCAGCCTCTCGTCGCTGTCCAGCACGATCACCGGCAGGTCGGGCGTGGCGGGCACGCGGTCCTGCAGGTGGCTTTGGGTGAGCACGGCCACGGGGCGGGCGTCTGCCAGGATGGTGGCCAGGCGCTCGGCCGGGAAGCCGGGGTCCAGTGGCACGTAGGCGCCGCCGGCCTTCAGGGTGGCATACAGGCCGACGATCATCTCGACGGAGCGCTCCATGCACAGGCCCACGAGCGAGTCCGGGCCA
>NZ_VIDT01001206.1 GCF_006519715.1 Ideonella azotifigens | reverse complement strand
CTCGCTGTCCTTGTGGCACTGCCAATAAGTGACGTCGACCGAGGCTTCGGTGGGGCCGTAGAGGTTGTGCAGTTCGACGTGGTCCCAGGTCTGGAAGAAGCGCTGCTGCAGTTCCAGCGGCAGGGCCTGGCCGCTGCACATGACCTGGCGCAGCGACCTGGCACTGCCGGGCCTGGCTTCGTTGAGGAACACGTCGAGCATCGGCGGCACGAAGTGCAGCGTGGTGATGCGCTGTTCATCGATCACGCGCGCCAGGTAGGCCACGTCCTGGTGGCCGCCGGGCCTGGCCACGACCAGGGTCGCGCCTTCGAGCAGCGGCCAGAAGAATTCCCACACCGAGACGTCGAAGCTGAAGGGAGTCTTCTGCAGCACCCTGTCTGCCGCGGTCAGCGGATAGGCTTGCTGCATCCACTGCAGGCGGTTGACGATGCCCCGGTGCTCGATGCCCACGCCCTTGGGCTTGCCGGTGGAGCCGGAGGTGTAGATGACATAGGCCAAAAGGCCTGGCTCGGTCAGATTCTCCAGGTTGCCGGGGTCGACCAGCAGTTCGGCGCCGTCGTCCAACACGATCACCGGCAGGCCAGGGGTGGCCGGCACGCGGTCCTGCAGATGGCTTTGCGTGAGCACGGCCACCGGCTTGGCGTCGTCCAGGATGGTGGCCAGGCGCTCGGCCGGGAAGCCGGGGTCCAGTGGCACGTAGGCGCCGCCGGCCTTCAGGGTGGCATAGAGGCCGACGATCATCTCGACGGAGCGCTCCATGCACAGGCCCACGAGCGAGTCGGGCCCT
>NZ_VIDT01001205.1 GCF_006519715.1 Ideonella azotifigens | reverse complement strand
GGCTGGGTGACTTGCTTGAGCAGGCCGGTGGCGTAGTAGTCGTAGCTCGTCACCAGCCCGGTGCCGCCGCCTGCCGGGGTCTGGGTGAGCTTGCTCAGCCAGCCTCGCAGGTGGTACTCCCGGCTCTCGGTGCTGCCGTTGGGCAGCACGGTGGTGAGCACTTGGCCGAGCTTGTTGTACTCGGTGTACTGGGTCTTGAGGGGGTTGGCGGTGCTGGGGCCCTGGGTCACGGTCTTGAGGTCCCCCAGGGTGTGGCCGCGGGCGGCTGCGCCTTCTCCGGTGAAGCTGGTGGGTTCGGTCCAGTATTCGTAGGTGGTGGCCTTGCCGCGCGGGTCGGTCTCGGTGAGGACCTGGCCGTACTGGTTGTAGCTGTAGCTCCAGCTGCGGGTGTCGGTCACGGTGGCGTTGGCCGCACTCAGGTTGCCCAGCGTGTCGGTGGTGGCCTGTTCGTAGCGCTTGCAGATGACGGCGATCTTGCTGCCGTCGGGCAGCGCAGGTGCGCTGGGCGCGCAGTTGAGGGTCGGGTGTGCCGGGTCGACCGGATCGGCCAGGCCGTTGTAGACGGTGGTGGTGATGAGGTTGGGCTCGACCACCTGCGTCTGCAGGTTCCACAGCGGGTGCCACTGGGTGCTGATCTTGCGCTGGGGCTTGGCCGGGCCGACGATGGTGGCGGTGTAGCTGGCCAGGTCCGCCGGGCAGGTGTCGGCTGACTTGAGGCCTTCGACCCGCACCGTCTCCCGGTTGCTGCTGTCGTAGGCCATGCAGCTTCGGTTGCCGGCGAAGTCGACTCGGCTGGTGGCGTTGGCGTTGGCGTCAAACGTCTGGCTGCTCGATGCCGCGCTGCAGCCGCTGCCCCCGGGCTGGGTCTGGGTGCTGGCGTAGCTCATGCCGTTGACGATGCTCGCGCCCACGGTGTTGCTGTA
>NZ_VIDT01001204.1 GCF_006519715.1 Ideonella azotifigens | reverse complement strand
GGCGGTGCTGGCCACGCGCATGCCCTGGACGCAGATCGAGGCCTCGCTGGCGCCGGTGTTCGCGCACCGTGATCGCAAAGGGCGGTCTGTGGAAGACGTTGATCTGTTCGGGCCCAGCCTGGTGGTGGCCGGCGCAGGTGTCAGCAATGCCGGCCGGCCCCGCCTGCCGATCCGCCTGATGGTGGCGCTGCTGTACCTCAAGCACGCCTACAACGAGAGCGACGAGTCGGTGGTGGTGCGCTGGTCGCAGGACGTGTACTTCCAGTTCTTCAGCGGCCAGGTCTACTTTGAACCCCGGCTGCCGTGTGACCCGGCGCAGATCAGCCGCTTTCGGCGGGTGTTGGGCGAGGCCGGGGTCGAGCAGTTGCTCAAGACCACGATCGAGACCGCAGTGGCCATGGGCGCGGTGGGCAAGAGCGAGTTCGAGCGCGTGATCGTGGACTCCACGGTGCAGAGCAAGGCCATCGCCCACCCCACCGACAGCCGGCTGCTGGAAGTGGCGCGCGAGAAGATCGCCAGGCTGGCCAAGCGTGCCGGCATCCCGCTTAAGCAGACCCATGCGCGCGAGGGCAAGACACTGCGCCGGCGCGCAGGCGGGTATGCCCATGCCAAGCAGTTCAAGCGGCTGCGCGCCGTGCTCAAACGCCAGCGCACGATCCTGGGCCGGTTGCTGCGTGAGGTGCGCCGCAAGATGGGCGGCCTGGCCGACGAGGCCCGTGCGAGTTTGGACACCTGGATGCAGCGCGCCGAGCGCATCCATCGGCAGCGGCCCAAGGACAAGAACAAGCTGTATGCCCTGCATGCGCCGGAGGCCGAGTGCATCTCCAAGGGCAAGGCGCGCCAGCCCTACGAGTTCGGCGTGAAGGTGAGCCTGGCTGTCACCCACCAGCACGGGCTGATGGTGGGCGCGCGCAGTTTCCCCGGCAACCCGTACGACGGCCACACGCTGGCCGCGCAGATCGAGCAGACCACCAACTTGCTGCAGGACATCGGGGT
>NZ_VIDT01001203.1 GCF_006519715.1 Ideonella azotifigens | reverse complement strand
GCCGCCGACGCGCTGCGTGGACTGGCCGAACGCAAGCCTGCCGCCCGGGCGTCCGGCTGGGCGTCTGTCTGGACACTGGGCTGGTTCGGCCAGCAGTACGCCGACGACGAGACCGACCGCGCCACCCGCTATGCCCGCTTCAACCTGGGCGTGGCGCTGATCCGCAGCGGCCAGCGCGACTCCGGCGTGAAGATCCTCGACGAACTCGGCCAGCAAGCCGCCGGCAACGAGGAAATGCGCGCACTGCGCGACCAGGCCAACGTCGCATTGGGCTACAGCGCACTGCAGGCCGAGGAACCGGAAAACGCCCGCAAATGGCTGGAGCGCGTGCGCCTGAACGGCCCCGCCTCGAACAAGGCGCTGCTGGGCTTCGGCTGGGCCGCGTTGTCGCTCAAGCAGCCCAAGCTGGCGCTGGTGCCCTGGACCGAACTGGCCAAGCGCGACAGCGACGACGCCGCGGTGCTGGAAGCCCGCCTGGCCATGCCGTACGCGCTGACCGAACTCGGCGCCATTGCGCCGGCGGCCGCGCAATACGAGCAGACCTTGGGCCAGTATGCCCAGTCCGACCAGCAGCTCGACGAGTCGATCGCCGCGCTGCGCAATCCCGGCTGGCTGGACGCGCTGCTGACGCTGAACCCCGGCGAGGAGATGGGCGCACTGCGCCAGATCTCTCGCCTGCCGCAGATGCCGGCCGCCGGCCACCTGCGCCTGGTGATGGCGCAGAACGATTTCCAGGAAGCCTTCAAGAACCACCGCGACCTGCGCTTCCTGCAGGCCAACCTGGCCGACTGGCGCAGCAAGCTGGCCAGCTACCGCGCAATGCTGGACCACCGCCGCGAGTTCTTCGACAAACGCCTGCCAGTGCTGCACGCGCAGACCGGTGGCATTGACCTCGCCCCGCGCAAGCAGCTGCGAGACCAGTTGAGCGCTGAGCTGGCCCAGGCCACCACCGATGGCGACGGCCTGGCCTTCGCCGACGCTCGGCAGCGCAGCCTGCTGGG
>NZ_VIDT01001202.1 GCF_006519715.1 Ideonella azotifigens | reverse complement strand
GGCTGGGGCTGGGTGCTGCTGGTCGGCTTTTTCGTCGGCTGGTGGGCCTGCACGCGCACCGCGCAGGCCATGCGCGTGGGCGACCCCGGCGCGGTCGTCTGGGACGAGGTGCTGGCCTTCTGGCTCATCCTCTGGCTGGTCACGCCCTCCAGCTTGGTCGCGCAACTGGCCGCCTTCCTGATCTTCCGCCTTTTTGACGCCGCCAAGCCCGGCCCGGTCGGCTGGGCCGACCGCCGCTACAAGGGCCAGCCCGGCACGCTGCCCGGCTGGCGCCAGGGCTTCGGCATCATCTTCGACGACCTGGTGGCGGCGCTTTGCACGCTGCTGGTGATGGCACTCTGGCACGCATGATGGCCGCCGGAAGTCGCGCGCGGCGCAATTCAGCGATCACGCCAATATCCGGGTTCCCGCCTCTGGTGCGAAACTGCCAGCACGAACACGACATTGCCTTCGATGGCATAGAAAACGGTGTACGGGAATCGTCGAAGCAAACAATGGTGCGTGCCGTCGTCATCCTTCTTCCACTTCTCTGCCGAGTCGGCCAGCGCATCAATGCAGTCGAGCGCTTCGGTCCGAAATGCCTCAGCGGCAAGCGGATTGCGTTCGCGATACCACTGGAACGCACCCGCAATTTCAGCTTCTGCGTCGGGAAGAATGACGACTTCGAACTGACTCACAGTGCACGGAGTCGTGCCTTGGCCCCGGACCACGGAACCGGAACGATGGTCCCATCCCGAAGCCCGGCACGCCGCCTGCGAATCTCCGCACGCCAAGCCTCAGAAATGCAGGCATCGTCGCTGCCTTCCAGGCTGTCAAGCAACGCAACAACCAGCGCGGACCGTTCGTCCGTCGGCAAGGACAAGGCTTCATCGAGAAGCTGGTCAACGCGAGCAGTCATGCGTCAAAGTCTAGCATCGGGCGCCATCTCAATGCCTGCGTCTGCGGCGCAACCCCAGTGATGGACACACTGCTCACCGACGCCGCCTCGCTGCAAGCCCGCCTG
>NZ_VIDT01001201.1 GCF_006519715.1 Ideonella azotifigens | reverse complement strand
CACGCGATGACCGCACTGGCCGAGGTCACGCTGGGCCTGGCGCTGGCACAGGCCCGGCTGGACGCCGACGCACGCCACGGCGCGCCGCGCGACGCCAATGGCGAGGCGATCGACTTCTGGATCATCGGCATGGGCAAGCTGGGCGCACGCGAGCTGAACGTGTCGTCCGACATCGACCTGATCTACGTCTACGAAGACGACGGCCAGACCGACGGCCCGCAGCCAATCTCGGCGCACGAATACTTCAGCGCGGTGGCGCGCCAGCTCTACACGCTGATCGGCGACGTGACCGACGACGGTTTTGTCTTCCGCGTGGACCTGGCGCTGCGGCCCAATGGCAATTCCGGCCCGCCGGTGGTCAGCCTGGCGATGCTGGAAGAGTATTTCCTGGTCCAGGGCCGCGAGTGGGAGCGTTTTGCGTGGCTGAAGAGCCGCGTGGTCGCGCCGCGCGAGGCGGTCACCAGCGGCCGGGCGCTGCAGTTGCGCGCGCTGGTCACGCCGTTTGTCTACCGCAAGTACCTGGATTACGGCGTGTTCGAGGGCCTGCGCCAGCTGCACCGGCGCATCCGCGAGGAAGCGCAGCGCCGCGCCGCCGGCCGGCCGGAGCGCGCGAACGACGTGAAGCTGTCGCGCGGCGGCATCCGCGAGATCGAGTTCATCGTGCAGCTGCTGCTGGTGGTGCGCGGCGGGCAGTTCCCCGAGATCCGCACCCGCTCCACGCTGAAAGCGCTGGACAAGCTGGCCGCTGGCGGGCTGATGAAGGTCGACACGGCGCAGAAACTGGCCGAGGCCTACAGCTTCCTGCGCCAGGTCGAGCACCGCATCCAGTACCTGGACGACCAGCAGACGCATGTGCTGCCGACGGCAGACGCCGACCTGGGCTGGATCGCCGCCAGCATGCAGCTGTCCTGCAGCAGCCTCGCCTGCCCGCTGACCGACAAGCTCTGCGAGGTGCGCGAGCTGGTGGCCACCGAGTTCGACACCTTGCTGCACGA
This sequence comes from Ideonella azotifigens, assembly GCF_006519715.1. Classification (GTDB taxonomy): domain Bacteria; phylum Pseudomonadota; class Gammaproteobacteria; order Burkholderiales; family Burkholderiaceae_C; genus Ideonella; species Ideonella azotifigens. Next base: position 8 of record NZ_VIDT01001201.1, on the reverse strand, counting down.
CGGCCAGG
>NZ_VIDT01001200.1 GCF_006519715.1 Ideonella azotifigens | reverse complement strand
CCAGTTGTGGGCCGCACGCCCCCAGTCCTCAGTGATGTTGCGTAGCGCCAGCCAGATCAGCTTCGTGGCCGAGTCATCGCTGGGGAAGTGCCCACGCGTCTTGATGATCTTGCGCAGCCTCGCGTTGACGCTCTCGATGGCGTTGGTCGTGTAGATCACGCGCCGGACTTCGGGCGGGAAGGCGAAGAACGGGATGACCTTGTCCCAGGCTCGCCGCCACGCGCTGACGACGGTGGGGAACTTCTGGCCCCAGGCGCCTGCCTCGAACTCGTCCAGCGCGGCCTCAGCCGCTTCAGCGCTGACGCCCGTGTAGATAGGCTTGATGGCCGCGGCAAGGGCCTTGCGGTCCTTCCAACTGGCGAAGTCCAGGCTGTTGCGGATGAGGTGGACGATGCAGGTCTGCAGCGTCGTGGCTGGGAACACCGCGCCGAGCGCCTCCGGCATGCCTTTGAGGCCGTCCGTGACGGCGATCAGGATGTCGTTGACACCGCGCGTCTTCAGGTCGTTGAAGACCTTCATCCAGAACTTGGCACCCTCGGTGTTCTCGATCCAAATGCCCAGGATGTCGCGCGTGCCGTCGGGCAGCACGCCCAGCGCCAGGTACACGGCCTTGGAACGCACCACCGCGTCCTCGCGTATCTTGACGCGCAGCGCGTCGAAGAACACGACCGGGTACATCGGCTCCAGGGGCCGCGTCTGCCAGGCCACGACCTCGCTCATGACCTCGTCCGTGACGCGGCTGATGAGGTCGGGCGAGACATCTACCGAGTACATCTCGGCGAGGAAGCCCTGGATCTCGCGCACCGTCATGCCGCGCGCGTACATGGCGATGATCTTGTCGTCAAAGCCGGTGAAGCGCCGCTCGTGCTTGCCGATCAGTTGCGGCTCGAAGCTGCCCTCGCGGTCCCGCGGCACGTCGATGCGCAGTGCACCGCTGTCGGTCAACACGGTCTTCTTGCTCTTGCCGTTGCGGTGATTTGCCGGCGCGCCGTCGGGCTTGCTTT
>NZ_VIDT01000120.1 GCF_006519715.1 Ideonella azotifigens | reverse complement strand
GCCATCGCCGGGCGCGGCACCTGCTTGCCGACCAGGCCGGCATTCGGGTCCCAGCTCTTGAGCTTTTCGTTTTCGGCCGCGTCCTGCTCGGCGCTGCGGTGGCCGACCTTGTCGACAAAGGGTACCGGCACCTTGGCGATGTAGAGCGCCACGCCCAGCGCCACCGCCAGGCCCACCAGCAGGCCGATGATCAGGCCCAGCAAAAAGCCACCGCGCTGCGCCCGACGGACGCCGCCAACTCGATTCATGCCAACTCCTGCTGCTCGCGCAACGTCCATGTCACATCGACTCCGGCGCGCTCACGCCGAGCAAGGCCAGCGCATTGCGCAGCACCTGGCGGGTCGCGGCCAGCAGCGCCAGCCGGGCCTGGGTCAGCGCCGCATTGCCGTCGACGAAAAATCGCTCGGCCGCATAGTAGCTGTGGAAGGCCGAGGCCAGGTCGCGCAGGTAGAAGGCCACGTCGTGCGGCGCCAGGTCCGCCGCGGCGCCGGTCAGCATCTGGGGGTATTCGGCCAGCTTCAGCATCAGCGCAGCTTCCGAGGGCGCAGTCAGCAGCGACAGGTCGGCCTGCGGCAGCGTGGCCAGGTCGCCGCCGTGCTCGCCCACCCAGTCGCGCAGCACCTTGCTGATGCGGGCATGGGCGTACTGCACGTAGAACACCGGGTTCTCGTCGTTCTGCTTGAGCGCAAGGTCGATGTCGAAGGTGAACTCCGTGTCCGCCTTGCGGCTGATCAGGAAGAAGCGCACCGCGTCCCGGCTGGTCCACTCAATCAGGTCGCGCAGCGTGATGTAACCGCCAGCGCGCTTGCCGATCTTGACCTCGGCCCCATCGCGCATCACGCGCACCATGGTGTTGAGCACGTAGTCTGGGTAGCCCTGCGGGATGCCGGCGCCCACGGCCTGCAGGCCGGCGCGCACCCGGGCGATGGTGCCGTGGTGGTCGGTGCCCTGGCAGTTGATGGCCTTGGTGAAGCCACGCTCGAACTTGGCCACGTGGTAGGCCACATCGGGCACGAAGTAGGTGTACGAACCGTCGGACTTGCGCATCACGCGGTCCTTGTCGTCGCCGTAGTCGGTGCTGCGCAGCCACAGCGCGCCGTCTTGCTCGTAGGTCACGCCGGCGGCCTGCAGCCGGGCGACCGTGTCGTCCACCCGGCCCGAGCTGTAGAGGCTGGTTTCCAGGTAGTAACTGTCGAACTTCACGCCAAAGGCCTGCAGGTCCAGGTCCTGCTCGTGGCGCAGGTAGGCCACCGCGAACTGGCGGATGCTGTCCAGGTCTTCCGGGTCACCCGACGCTGTGAACTCGCGGTCGTCGGCCTTCACCGTCTTCTTGGCCAGGAAGTCGGCCGCGATGTCGGCGATGTATTCGCCGTTGTAGAACTTCTTGCTCTCCGGGTTGTCCGGATCGGTGGGCCAGCAATCGTCGCCTGGCTTGAAGCCCTTGATGCGCAGCTGGGTGCTGTGCGCCAGCGTGGCGATCTGCACGCCCGCGTCGTTGTAATAGAACTCGCGGGTGACGTCGAAGCCCTGCGTCTGGAACAGGTGGCACAGGCTGTCGCCCAGCGCGCCCTGACGGGCGTGGCCCACGTGCAGCGGCCCGGTCGGGTTGGCCGAGACGAACTCCACCATCAGCTTCTTGCCGTTGGCCGGCTGGCGACCGAACTGCTCCGGCGCGGCCAGCACCTCGGCCACCACGGCCTGCTTGGCCGCCGGCGCCAGGCGCAGGTTGATGAAGCCGGGGCCGGCGATTTCCAGTGCGCTGACCCAGCGCTGGAAGGCCGGCTGCTGGTTCAGCAGCGCAATCAGCTGTTCGGCCACCGCGCGCGGGTTGGCGCGCATCGGCTTGGCCAGCTGCATCGCAGCGGTGATCGCCAGGTCGCCATGGGCGGCCTGCTTGGGCGATTCGAATTGGGGGACGAGGGCGGTGTCGGGCGCCAGTTGCGCGACCGCAGCGGCCAGCGCGGACTGGAGCTCTGCCTTGGCTTGGATCATGGGCGGGATTCTACGGTTCGGGGCCTGCCGCGCCCGGCGCCGGCCCCCGGGGCGGCAGCGAAAAGCCCGGCTGGCAGCGGGCTGATCGACGGATTGGCGTTGGCGCGAAGGTGCACAGTGCAGGCTCGGGTGGTGCTGTGCGCCAAGGCCGCCCCCCACCCTTTCTCGCCTGCCTGTCTTGAGCACCTCTTCGCGATCCTCGCCGCGCGCTTCGTCGACCTCGGCCACCCGCACCTCGTCCCGGACCAGCGCGCGTGGCGGCGGCTCGGCGAGCACCTCGTCCTCGCCTTCGCAGCCCGACATCACGCTGGCGATGCCGCCCCGCGACCTGCCCGAGGCCATCGGCAAGTACCCGGTGCTGGCCAGGCTGGGCACTGGTGCGACCAGCGAAGTCTTTCTCGCGCAGGACCTGTTCCACAAGCGCGAGGTGGCCGTCAAGCGCGTGCGCCCCGGCCCTCAGGCGACCGCGCTGGAGCGGCGCTTCTCAGAGCGCTTCTTCGCCGCTGAGGCCGCGCTGGTGGGCAGGCTGAACCATCCGAACGTGGTGCGCATCCTCGACGCGGTCGACGATCCGGTCGCGCCCTACCTGGTGATGGATTACGTGCCCGGCCTGACGCTGAAGCACTTCTGCTCGCCCGAGCGCCTGCTGTCGCTGGAGCAGGTGGTGGAAGTCGGCTTCAAGTGCGCGATGGCGCTGAACTACGTCTACCGCCAGGGCGTGATCCACCGCGACGTGAAGCCGGCCAACATCCTGGTGGTGGTGGACGGCAACGACATCATCGACCTGAAGGTCACCGACTTCGGCAGCGCGCTGAACATGACGGCCGACGAGACACAGGTGCACCGTGTCGGCTCGCTGGCCTACATGTCGCCCGAACAGCTGGACGGCGCCGAGCTGGACTGCCGTGCCGACATGTATTCGCTGGCCGCACTGCTCTACCACCTGGTGGCCGGCCGCCCGCCATTCGAGGCCGAGCACCAGGGCGCGCTGCTGCAACAGATCTGGAAGGCCGAGCCGCCTTCGCTGATGGGCTGCCGCGACGGCGTGACCGAAGCGCTGGACCAGGTGATCCGTGGCGCCCTGCAGAAAAAGCCCGCGGACCGCCCCGCCACCTGGGAAGCATTCGCCGAGGCGCTGTCCGGCCTGATCACCCACAACGAAGTGCCGCGCGGCCCCCTGCAGCGTGTGCTTGATTCCGAACGCTTCAACCTGCTGCGCACGCTGGACTTTTTCACCGACTTTGGCGACGCCGAGCTGTGGGAAGTCGTGCACCGGGCCCGCTGGCAGCGCTTCCCGCTGGGCCACCACATCGGCCGCGCCGGCCAGGAAGGCCGCCGCTTCCACATCATTGCCCAGGGCGAAGTCGAGATCCGCCGCAACAGCCAGGTCGTCGCCACACTGGGCCCCGGCACCTCCGTCGGCGAAATGGCCTACCTCGCCCCCAGCTCCGAGCTGCGCCAGCGCAGTGCCGACATCGTCACCACCCAGGCCTGCACCACCGTCTCGTTCACGCCCGAATCGCTGGACCAGCTCAGCCCACCCACCCGCCACCGCTTCGACCGCGGCTTCATCCGCGTGCTGGTGCGGCGGTTGCATGCCGCGCACGAGGCACTGGACCATCCGCGGCGCATCCTCTGAGTTGACGAATATTTTTCCGGCCGCTGTGCACCGCCGCGCAGAGTTGGCGTTGAATCGCGACGTCAGGGCGAGGAGGCCCTGGCTGTTCGGGCACGTCGCCCCATCGATTCACAAAGGACCCACGCCATGAAGAAGCTCATCCTTGCCCTGTCTTTGACCAGCCTGGTCGGTCTTGCCGCTGCCGCAACGCCTGCCGCGCCCGCTGCGTCGGCCGCTGCACCGGCGCCCTCCGCTTCTGCTGCGGCGCAGCAGAACAAGATGAAGACCTGCAATGCCGATGCGAAGACCAAGGCGCTGACCGGCGATGCGCGCAAGGACTTCATGAAGCAGTGCCTGAGCGCGGCGGGCGCGGCGGCGGCGCCGGAAGCGGCGGCGAGCGCCACGGCGCAGCAGTCGAAGATGAAGACCTGCAATGCCGACGCGAAGACCAAGGCCCTCACCGGCGATGCCCGCAAGGCCTTCATGAAGGACTGCCTGAGCGCGAAGTAAACCGCCAGGCTCGCCATTGGACGGCGCCCGCTGCCACCCGCAGCCGGCGCCGTTGTCACGTCTGGACCGCGTTGCCGCGCCAGTAGGCGGCGTCGCCATAGGTCTGCTTGAGGAAATCGATCCACAGGCGCACGCGCAGTGGCAGCATCCGGGCGCTAGGAAAGACGGCGTAGATGCCGTTGGGCGGCGCGGCGAATTCATCCAGCAGGCTGGCCAGCCGCCCGGCTTCGAGATCGGCCTGGACCTCCCAGGTGCTGCGCCAGGCGATGCCCAGGTCGCGCTTGCACCATTCGTGCAGCACCTGGCCATCGCTGCAGTCCAGCCGGCCGGCCGGGCGCAGGTAAGTGACCTGCCCGTCGACCCGAAACGCCCAGCCGCGGCTCTGGCTGGCTTCTGAGCTGAGCGTGAGGCAGGCGAAGCGGTTCAGCTCGGATGGGTGCCTGGGTGTGCCGGCGCGGGCCAGGTAGGCCGGCGTGGCCACGCATTGGCGGCGGTTGTCGGCCAGGCGCACGCTGATCAGGCTGGAATCGGGCAGGTCGCCCACGCGCACCGCGCAGTCCACGCCTTCGTTGACGATGTCGACCAGCCGGTCCGACAGGTTCAGCGACAGGCTGACCTCCGGGTGCTGGGCCAGAAAGCTGGGCACCAGTGGCGCGACGTGCCGGCGGCCGAATCCCGCCGGTGCGGTGATGCGCACATGCCCGCTGGCCCTGACCCCACCGGCCGACACGCTGGCCTCGGCGTTGTTGACCTCGGCCAGCAAGCGCTGGCAATCTTCGAGGAAAGCGCTGCCTTCGTGCGTCAGACTGATGCGGCGCGTCGTGCGCTGCAGCAGCTTGACGCCCAACCGCGCCTCCAGCGCATCCATGCGCCGGCCGATCAGCGCCGGTGCCACACCTTCGGCCTGGGCAGCGGCCGTCAGGCTGCCCCGGGTGGCCACCGCCACGAAGGTTTCCATCTGCTTCAGGCGGTCCATGCGTGCTCCCGGCTTGATTCCAAACTTAAAGTCACAAATCAATCGCAGACTCGGGACTTAATCTTTGTCAGAGTATCAAATAAATTCCCCGGCATGGCGGCCCGCCCGCATTCAGACTCATTGACGCTTCCTGACTCCAGCCCTGCAAAGGACATCCCCATGAGCACCCGCATCACCGAACACCGCCTGCAGATCGCCCCGGTGCTGCACCAGTTCATCAATGAACAGGTGCTGCCCAACACCGGTGTCTCGGCGGCCACCTTCTGGGCCGGCTTCGATGCCATCGTGCACGATCTGGCGCCCAAGAACGCCGCGCTGCTGGCCGAGCGGGACCGCATCCAGACCGAGATGGACGGCTGGCACAAGGCCCATCCCGGCCCCATCACCGACATGCCGGCCTACCAAGCCTTCCTGGCCAGGATCGGCTACACCGTGCCGGTGCCGGCGGACGTCAAGGCGACAACCGCCAACGTGGACGCCGAGCTGGCCACGCAAGCCGGGCCGCAGCTGGTCGTGCCCATCCTGAACGCTCGCTATGCGCTGAACGCCGCGAACGCGCGGTGGGGCAGCCTGTACGACGCGCTCTATGGCACTGACGTGATCCCCGAGGCCGACGGCGCGGAGAAGGGCCAGGGCTACAACCCAGTGCGCGGCGCCAAGGTCATCGCCTACGCCCGCCAGGTGCTGGACCAAGCCGCGCCGCTGGTCTCGGCCAGCCATGTGGACGCGACGAAGTACGCGATCGAAGCCGGCCAGCTGGTCGTGCACCTGAAGGGCGGCACGCTGACCGGACTGGCCGACCCGAAGCAGCTCGCCGGCTACCAGGGCGACGCGGCCGCGCCGTCTTCGGTCCTGCTGGTGCACAACGGCCTGCACCTGGACCTGCAGATCGACCCGACGACGGCCATCGGCAAGACCGACGCGGCAGGCGTCAGCGACCTGATCGTCGAATCCGCGCTGTCCACCATCCTGGACCTGGAAGACTCGGTCGCCGCGGTAGACGCCGAGGACAAGGTGCTGGCCTACCGCAACTGGCTGGGCATTCAGCTGGGCACGCTCACCGAGGAAGTCAGCAAGGGCGGCAAGACCTTCACCCGCCGCCTGAACGCCGACCGCGTCTACACGGCCCCCAGCGGCCAGGGCCAGGTCGTGCTGCACGGCCGCTCGCTGATGTTCGTGCGCAATGTCGGCCACCTGATGACCAATCCGGCCATCCTGTGGGGCGACGGCAAAGAGGTGCCTGAGGGCATCATGGACGCGGTGGTGACCACCACCATCGCGCTGCACGACCTGCAGCGCCACGGCGCCAATGGCATCACCAACTCGCGCCAGGGCTCGGTCTACATCGTCAAGCCCAAGATGCACGGTCCGGCCGAGGTGGCGTTTGCTGCCGAGCTGTTCGGCCGCGTCGAGCAGCTGCTGGGCCTGGCGCCCAGCACCGTGAAGCTGGGCATCATGGACGAAGAGCGCCGCACCAGCGTGAACCTGAAGGCCTGCATTGCCGCGGCCGGCAGCCGCGTCGCCTTCATCAACACCGGCTTCCTGGACCGCACCGGCGACGAGATGCACACCGCCATGTTTGCCGGCCCCATGCTGCGCAAGGGCGACATGAAGACCAGCGCCTGGATCCAGGCCTATGAGAAGAGCAACGTGCTGGTCGGCCTGCAATGCGGCCTGCGCGGCCGGGCCCAGATCGGCAAGGGCATGTGGGCCATGCCGGACCTGATGGCCGAGATGCTCAAGCAGAAGATCGGCCACCCCAAGGCCGGCGCCAACACCGCCTGGGTGCCCAGCCCCACCGCCGCCACGCTGCACGCGCTGCACTACCACCAGGTCAGCGTCGCCCAGGTCCAAAAGGAGCTGGAGCAGCAGGCGCTGGCCATGGACAGCAACGGCGAGCGCGAAGCCATCCTGGCGAACCTGCTGACCGTGCCGGTGGCCAAGGATGCCAACTGGAGCGAGGTCGAGCGCCAGCAGGAGCTGGACAACAACGCGCAGGGCATCCTGGGTTACGTGGTGCGCTGGGTGGACCAGGGCGTGGGCTGCTCCAAGGTGCCCGACATCCACAACATCGGCCTGATGGAGGACCGCGCCACGCTGCGCATCTCCAGCCAGCACATTGCCAACTGGCTGCAGCACGGCGTGGTCGGCGAAGCCCAGGTGCGCGACACCTTCGCCCGCATGGCCCAGGTGGTGGACCAGCAAAACGCCAGCGACCCGCTCTACCAAAGCCTGGCCAAAAACCCCACCGGTGCGGCCTACCAGGCGGCGCTGGACCTGGTGTTCAAGGGCAAGGAACAGCCGAGCGGCTATACCGAGCCGCTGCTGCACGCGTGGCGGCTGAAAGTAAAGGCTGGGGCCTGAACGACCTCGGCGCAGTCGCTGGGAAAATTCTCAGTCCTGCGCCCAGACGACCGCCTGCCCGCGCCCGGTCCAGCTTTCGTAGTGGTGCGCATACAGCGTCTCCACGCGGTTGCGCTTGATCTTGAAGGTGGGGGTGATGAGGCCGTTGTCCACCGTCCAGGCTTCGGTGACGATGACCAGGCAGGCGAGTTGTTCGTGCGGGTCCAGGCGCTGGTTGATGGCTTGCAGATGTTCGGCGAGTGAGGCGGCGAGTTCCATGCGCAAGGCGGTGTCGGCACATTTGGCGACCGCGTCGGCATTGAGCATCAGCAGCGCCAGCGGCTGGCCCAGGCTGGCGCCGCTGACGCAACAGGCTTCTACCGCCGGGTGCATCACCAGCTTGTCCTCGATGGGCGCGGGCGCAACGTACTTGCCCTTGCTGGTCTTGAACAAGTCCTTCACGCGGCCGGTGATGCGCAGGTTGCCCTGCTCGTCGTACTGGCCCTTGTCCCCGGTGTGCAGCCAGCCGTCTTCGGTGAAGGCCTCTCGGGTCAGCTCGGGTTCCTTGAAGTAGCCCTGCATGACGGCCGGGCTGCGCATCTGGATCTCGCCGTCCAGCGGGTCCAGCCGGCTTTCGACGCCTTCATACGGAATGCCCACCGTGCCCGGCTGCGGCAGGCCGACCACCGTGGCGTGGCTGACGCCGCAGTTCTCGGTCATGCCGTAGACCTCGACGATGGACAGGCCCAGGCGCTCGTACCAGCGCAGCAGCTCGGGTGGCATGGGCGCGGCGCCACCGGCGGCCACGCGGCACTTGTCCAGCCCCAGTGCGGCCAGCACTTTCTTGCGCACCAGCTGGCCCACCAGCGGGATGCGCAGCAAGCGGTCCAGCTTGGCCTGCGGCATGCGCGCCAAGACGCCTTGCTGGAATTTGACCCACAGCCGCGGCACCGAGAAGAAGCAGGTCGGGCGGGCGCGCTGCAGGTCGGCGGTGAAGGTTTCCGGCCGCTCGGCAAAGTACACGCGCATGCCGGTGGCCAGCTGGCCGTGCTCCAGCAGCGTGCGCTCGGCCACGTGCGACAGCGGCAGGTAGCTCAGCATGCGGGCGCGGTGGTCGATCTCCAGCCGGCGCAGGCCGGAACTGATGGCCCAGGCGAAGTTGCCGAAGCTGTGCATCACGCCCTTGGGCGCGCCGGTGGTGCCGGAGGTGTACATCAGCGTGCAAAGCTCGCCCGGCTCTCGCAGCGGCTCGCCGGCCAGTGGCGCGCAAGCCGCCAGCAGCGCATCCCAGCGTTCACCGCGTGCGCGTTCGGGTGCCAGCGGCATGCTCACGCAGGGCAGGCCGGCGGGAATGCCAGGCGCCATCGCGTCGAAGTTGTCCAGCTTGCCGATGAACAGCAGCCTGGCTTCGCTGTGGCTCAGGATCTGGCCGATGGTGTCGGCCGCCAGCGTGGGGTAGAGCGGCACCGAGACGTGGCCAGCCATCCAGATCGCGTAGTCGGCCATCAACCACCAGACGCAGTTCTTGGCCAGGATGGCGATCTTCGAGCCAGGCTCGAAACCTCGCTGCTGCAGGTGGGTGGCGATGCGCCGGGTCTGCTGAAGCACCTCGGCCCAGGTGAACTCGCGCACCTCGCCATTGCCGACGGGTTGCACGAAGGCCACGCGCTGCGGCTGCGTGCGTTCCCAGTGGTACAGCCGCTGCAGTGCCAGCGCCTCGGGCGGTGCCTCGACGAACTGGGTGTGCACGGACATCACCGATTCGGGAGCGAGAGGTGCATTCATGGACCGACCCTGTGGATGAACAAATGTCATCGCAGGCTAAGGGCCTGCCAAGCCGCCGCCATCCGCGGGAACCCGCGTTTGCGGCGGCGCTCAGGGAAGACACCGTTGCGGACAGCGCGGCAGGCTTTTGCCGCAGACCATTCACCGAAGGAAAGCGTCGTAGCCGGTCTTCAGGATCAGCGCGCTGACCACCAGGATGAACACGCCGCGCACAAAGCCCGCGCCATGGCGCAGCGCCATGCGGGTGCCCAGCAAGCTGCCGGCCACGTTGGTGACCGCCAGCACCGCAGCCACCTGCCACCAGACATGGCCCTTCCAGGCGAACAGCAGCAGCGCGGCGCCGTTGGTGGCCGTGTTCAGGAGCTTGGCCGCGGCGGAAGCGTGCAGGAAGTCGTAGCCCAGGATGCGCACGAACAGGAAGACGAAAAAGCTGCCGGTACCGGGGCCGAAGAATCCGTCGTAGAAGCCGATGCACAGGCCGATCACGCCGGCTGCCAGGCTTTCGCGCGCAGCGGCCAGGCGCGGCGCGTGTTCGCGGCCAAGGTCCTTGCGGGCCAGCGTGTAGGCCAGGATGGCCAGCAGCACCAGCGGCAAGGCCTTGCGCAGGCCGTCGGCACTGACCTGGGTGAGCGTCCAGGCGCCCGCCCAGCTGCCCAGCAGCGCCATGGCCACGGCCGGCATCAACCCACGCCAGTTCAGGCTGACGCGGCGGGCGAACTGCCGCGCCGCCCAGGCGGTGCCCCAGATCGCGCCGCCCTTGTTCGTGCCCATCAGCGAGGCAGGTGGCGCGCCGGGGTAGGTGGCAAACAGCGCGGGGACCAGTACCAGGCCGCCGCCACCGACGATTGCATCGACAAAACCAGCCAGCCCGGAGGCGGCCGCAACCACCAGCAGGTCCAGCATCGGTCGGTAAAAATTGGAAAGTGCCCGGGCGCCGCAACAGCGCCGCAAAACCTGGCCCCAGAATGGCGCAAGGGCGCCAACTAGCGTTGGCGCCCTTGCATTTTCACATTTTCATTTCTGCTCGGCCTGTACCGATCTCGCGATCTACAGGCCTTGCGGGCGGCATGAGTTCTGGTTATTGGCCCGGTTTGTCTCCTCGGGACCCCCTTCAGCAGCGCACCACAGAAGGGCATTGCGCTGAAAGTGCCTGCACTGTAATGGAGCAAGCACGTTTTTCGCATCAGGGCTTTCCCGGTCAAAATACGGATCTTTACCTACCCTTTCCGTCATCAGACAACCGATGCATGGGCCACCGGTGCACCTTCGCGTTGCGCAGCCTGCCGCTCGGCAATGATCCAGGCCGCCGCACGTTCGGCAATCATCAGCGTTGGCGAATTGGTGTTGCCGCTGGTGATGCGCGGCATCACACTGGCATCTGCCACGCGCAGCCCGCGCACGCCGCGAACACGCAGCCGGCTGTCCAGTACCGCAGCGGAATCGTCGGCGCGGCCCATCTGGCAGGTGCCGACCGGATGGAAGATCGTCGTGCCGATGTCGCCCGCCAGCCGGGCCAGCTCATCGTCGGTCTGGAACTGCAGGCCGGGCTTGAGCTCCTTCGGCTGGTAACGCGCCAGCGCCGGCATCTGCACGATGCGACGGGTCACGCGCAGCGAATCGGCCGCCACGCGCCTGTCCTCTTCGGCCGACAGGTAGTTGGCCAGGATGGACGGCGCAGCAGCCGGGTCCCTGGAGGTGATCTGCACCCGCCCGCGCGAGGCCGGGTTCAAGTTGCAGACGCTGGCTGTGAAGGCGTTGTGGCGGTGCAGCGGCTCGCCGAAGGCGTCCAGCGACAGCGGCTGCACGTGGTACTCCAGGTTGGCCCAGCGCTGGCCCGGGTCCGAGCGGGTGAAGGCGCCGAGCTGCGACGGCGCCATGCTCATCGGCCCACTGCGGCGCAGCAGGTATTCCAGCCCGATGCGCGCCTTGCCCCAGTGCGAGCTGGCCATGGTGTTGAGCGTGCGCACGCCGTTCACGCCGAACACCGCGCGGATCTGCAAATGATCCTGCAGGTTGGCGCCCACGCCCGCCAGCGGCTGGCGCACCTCAATGCC
>NZ_VIDT01000012.1 GCF_006519715.1 Ideonella azotifigens | reverse complement strand
GACTGGGCCCAGGCATCAGGCGCGGCGGCCAGGCGGCCGGTCAGCGTCAGCGCCCAGTCGTCCTGCGCGGCATTCAGGCTGAACACCTGCGCGCCGCGGCGCGCGGCCTGGCGGATGCGCTGCGCGAACAGCGGATGGTCCTTGCGCAGGAAGGAGCCGACGACCAGCACGCGGTCCAGCGAGGACAGTGAGGCAATCGAGGCACCGAGCCAGCGCGTGCCCTCGCCTGCCGTGAAGTCGGCATGGCGCAGGCGGTGGTCGATGTTGTCGCTGCCCAGGCCGCGGACCAGCTTGGCCAGCAGATGCAGCTCTTCGACGGTGCTGTGGGCCGAGCCGAGCGCGCCGATGCCGGACACGCCGAACTCACCCTTCACGCGCTTCAGGCCGTCGGCGACGTAACCCAGCGCGGTATTCCAGTCGACGCTGACCCACTCGCCGCCTTGCTTGATCATCGGCGTGGTCAGGCGCGACGGGCTGTTGACAGCCTCGTAGCTGAAGCGGTCGCGGTCGGCGATCCAGCATTCGTTGACGTCGTCGTTCTCCAGCGGCACGATGCGCAGCACCTGGTGGTTCTTGACCTGGACGATCAGGTTGGCACCGGTGGAGTCATGTGGGCTGACGCTCTTGCGGCGCGACAGTTCCCAGGTCCGGGCGCTGTAGCGGAAAGGCTTGCTGGTCAGCGCGCCGACCGGGCAGATGTCGATCATGTTGCCCGACAGCTCGGAGTCGATCGTCTGGCCGACGAAGGTCGTGATTTCCGAATGCTCGCCGCGATGCTGCATGCCCAGCTCCATCACGCCGGCCATTTCCTGGCCGAAGCGCACGCAGCGAGTGCAGTGGATGCAGCGGCTCATCTCGGCCATCGAGATCAGCGGGCCGACGTCCTTCGGGAAGACGACGCGCTTCTCTTCCTCGTAGCGCGAGGAAGAACCGCCGTAGCCGACGGCCAGGTCCTGCAGCTGGCATTCGCCGCCCTGGTCGCAGATGGGGCAGTCCAGCGGATGGTTGATCAGCAGGAACTCCATCACCGAGCGCTGGGCCTTCAGGGCCTTGTCGCTCTTGGTGCGGACAATCATGCCTTGCGTGACTGGCGTGGCGCAGGCCGGCATCGGCTTGGGCGCCTTCTCCACGTCCACCAGGCACATGCGGCAGTTGGCCGCGATGGACAGTTTCTTGTGGTAGCAGAAGTGCGGGATGTAGGTGCCGGCAGCGTCGGCTGCATGCATCACCATGCTGCCTTCCGGCACCGAGACCTTCTTGCCGTCGAGTTCGATTTCGAGCATGTTGGGTTTGCCCCGGTCAGACGTAGGACGGGACCGTGCAGGTCTTGTGGTCGACGTGGTGGACGAATTCGTCCCGGAAGTGCTTGAGCATGCCGCGCACCGGCATGGCAGCCGCATCGCCGAGCGCGCAGATGGTGCGGCCCATGATGTTCTCGGCCACGTTGTCCAGCAGCGCCAGGTCATCGGCCCTGCCCTCGCCATGTTCCACGCGGTGGACCAGGCGGTGCAGCCAACCGGTGCCTTCGCGGCACGGCGTGCACTGGCCGCAAGACTCGTGGGCGTAGAAGTAGGCCAGGCGCTCCAGGCTCTTGACCATGCAGCGGGTCTCGTCCATCACGATGACTGCCCCCGAGCCCAGCATCGAGCCGGCCTTGGCGATGGAGTCATAGTCCATCGTGCACTCCATCATGATGTGAGCCGGCAGCACCGGGGCCGACGACCCACCGGGAATCACGGCCTTCAGCTTCTTGCCGCCCTTGACGCCACCGGCAAGCTCCAGCAGCTTGGAGAACGGCGTGCCCATGGGGATCTCGTAGTTGCCGGGACGTTCGACGTCGCCGACCATCGAGTAGATCTTGGTGCCGCCGTTGTTCGGCTTGCCGCATTCGAGGTAGGCCTGGCCGCCATTGCGGATGATCCAGGGCACCGCTGCGAAAGTCTCGGTGTTGTTGATCGTGGTCGGCTTGCCGTACAGACCGAAGCTGGCCGGGAACGGCGGCTTGAAGCGCGGCTGGCCCTTCTTGCCTTCCAGCGACTCCAGCAGCGCAGTTTCCTCGCCGCAGATGTAGGCACCAAAGCCGTGGAAAGCATGCAGCTGGAAGCTGTGCTTGCTGCCCAGGATGTTGTCGCCCAGCAGGCCAGCGGCGCGAGCTTCTTCCAGCGCGGCTTCGAAGCGGTCGTAGACCTCGAAGATCTCGCCGTGGATGTAGTTGTAGCCCACCGAGATGCCCATCGCGTAGGCAGCAATCGCCATGCCTTCGATGACGATGTGGGGGTTGTACATCAGGATGTCGCGGTCCTTGCAGGTCCCCGGCTCGCCTTCGTCCGAGTTGCAGACCAGGTACTTCTGGCCCGGGAACGCGCGCGGCATGAAGCTCCACTTCAGGCCGGTCGGGAAACCCGCGCCGCCACGGCCGCGCAGGCCGGAACCCTTGACCTCGGCGATCACCTGGTCCTGGGTCATCGGCTCGCCGCCGTCCACGCCAAGGATCTTGCGCAAGGCCTGGTAGCCGCCGCGTGCCTGGTAGTCCGCCAGGCCCCAGTTGCTGCCGTTCAGGCCGGCATAGATCTGGGCGCCAATGTGGCGGTCATGGAAGCAGGTCGCACTGCCGGTGGTCTGGAAACGGGAAAGATCGAGTGCCATGGTTCAGGCCGCCTTTCCAGCTTCGGTGCGCATCATCGCGACCATTTCGTCGAGCTTGTCGTTGCTCATGTAGCTCAGCATCTGCCGGTCGTTGACCAGCATCACCGGCGCGTCGGCGCAGGCGCCCAGGCATTCGCACTTGGCCACGGTGAACAGGCCGTCGGCAGTGGTGCCACCGTCCTCGACGTTCAGCGACTTGCACAGATGCTCCAGCGCGCCCTGGCCGTTGCGCAGCTGGCACGGCAGGTTGGTGCAGACGTTCAGCTTGAACTTCCCCACCGGCTGCTGGTTGTACATGTTGTAGAAGGTCGTGACCTCGTGCACCGCCATCGCAGGCATGCCCAGGTAGACAGCGATCGCCGCCTCGGCCTCGGTCGAAACCCAGCCCTGCTCCTGCTGCACGATGGACAGGCAGGCCATCACGGCCGACTGCGCCTGTTCCTTCGGGTACTTCGCGACTTCACGCGCGAATCGCGCCTGCGTCGCTTCGCTCAGCGAAGCCGCAGACGCCTGGTGGGTGACGGTGTCAGTCATCATCGATCGATCTCGCCAAACACGATGTCCATGGTGCCGATCACCGCAACGGCGTCGGCAATCATGTGGCCACGGGCCATTTCGTCCAGTGCCGCCAGGTGCGGGAAGCCGGGCGCGCGAATCTTCAGGCGGTAGGGCTTGTTCGCGCCGTCACTCACCAGGTAGATGCCGAACTCGCCCTTCGGGTGCTCGACAGCGGCATACGCCTCGCCTTCGGGCACGTGGAAGCCTTCGGTAAAGAGCTTGAAGTGGTGGATCAACTCTTCCATGCTGGACTTCATGTCCAGGCGCGAAGGCGGCGCGACCTTGTGGTTGTCGGTGATGACAGGGCCAGGGTTCTTGCGCAGCCATTCCACGCACTGCTGGATGATGCGGTTGGACTGGCGCATCTCGGCCACGCGCACCAGGTAGCGGTCGTAGGTGTCGCCGTTGACGCCAACGGGGATGTCGAAATCCATCTTGGCGTAGGCGTCGTACGGCTGCTTCTTGCGCAAGTCCCAGGCGATGCCCGAACCCCGCAGCATCGGGCCGGAGAAGCCGAGGTTCATCGCGCGCTCGGGCGTGACGATGCCGATGCCGACCGTGCGCTGCTTCCAGATCCGGTTGTCGGTCAGCAGGGTTTCGTAGTCATCGACGTTCTTCGGGAAACGCTTGCAGAAGTCGTCGATGAAGTCGAGCAACGAGCCTTGGCGGTTCTCGTTCAGCGCCTTGATGGCACGCTCGTTCTTGATCTTGCTGACCTTGTACTGCGGCATGCTGTCCGGCAGGTCGCGGTAGACGCCACCCGGCCGGTAGTAGGCCGCGTGCATGCGCGCACCGGAGACGGCCTCGTACATGTCGAACAGATCTTCCCGCTCGCGGAAGCAGTAGATCAGCATGTTCATCGCACCGCAGTCCATGCCGTGCGCGCCCAGCCACATCAGGTGGTTCAGCAGCCGCGTGATCTCGTCGAACATCACGCGGATGTACTGCGCACGGATCGGCACATCAATGCCCATCAGCTTCTCGATCGCCAGGCAATACGAGTGCTCGTTGCACATCATCGAGACGTAGTCCAGCCGGTCCATGTAGGGCAAGGACTGGATGAAGGTCTTGGTCTCGGCCAGCTTCTCGGTGGCACGGTGCAGCAGGCCGATGTGCGGGTCGGCGCGCTGGATGACTTCGCCGTCCAGCTCCAGCACCAGGCGCAACACGCCGTGGGCGGATGGATGCTGCGGACCGAAGTTCAGGGTGTAGTTCTTGATTTCTGCCATGACGTTCCCGGACTCAGTGCAGGCCGCCGTAGTTGTCTTCACGGATCACGCGGGGCGTGATTTCGCGTGGCTCGATCGTGACCGGCTGGTAGATCACGCGGCGGCTCTCGGCGTCGTAGCGCATCTCGACATGGCCCGACACCGGGAAGTCCTTGCGCATCGGGTGGCCGATGAAGCCATAGTCGGTCAGGATGCGACGCAAGTCGTTGTGACCTTCGTAGATGATCCCGTACATGTCGAAGGACTCGCGCTCGAACCAGTTCGCCGAGCTCCAGATCGGCGTCAGCGAAGCCACCACCGGCACGTCGTCGTCAGGCGCGTAAACCTTCAGGCGCAGGCGCCAGTTCAGCGTGACCGACAGCAGGTGCGAGACGGTGCAGTAGCGCAGGCCGTCCCAAGGCAGGTCCTTGTACGAGGACATGTCCAGGCCGCACAGGTCGATCAGTTGTTCGAACTTCAGTTGCGGATGGTCGCGCAGCGTGGTGGCCACGTCGGCGTAGTCTGCCGCCTTGACGGTGAGGGTCAGCTCGCCGCGCTCGCGCTGGAGGCGCGCAATGCGCCCGCCCAGCACCGATTCGAGCGCCGCTTGCAGGGTATCGAGTTTCTGCGTCATGGGATGCCTTGCCTGCTGACTTCAGCGGGCGATGGTGTTTTCGCGGCGGATCTTGGCCTGCAGTTGCAGGATGCCGTAGAGCAGTGCCTCGGCCGTGGGCGGGCAGCCCGGCACGTAGACGTCGACCGGCACGATGCGATCGCAGCCGCGCACGACCGAGTAGCTGTAGTGGTAGTAGCCGCCGCCGTTGGCGCAGGAACCCATCGAGAGCACCCAGCGCGGCTCGGCCATCTGGTCATAGACCTTGCGCAGCGCCGGTGCCATCTTGTTGCACAGCGTGCCGGCGACGATCATCAGGTCGGACTGCCGCGGGCTGGGCCGGAACAGCATGCCGAAGCGGTCGATGTCGTAGCGCGCCGCACCGGCGTGCATCATTTCCACGGCGCAGCAGGCCAGACCAAAGGTCATCGGCCACAAGGAACCGGTCTTGGACCAGTTGACGAGGGTGTCCACCGAGGTGGTGACAAAGCCCTCTTTGAAAACGCCTTCAATACCCATGCTTGTGTGCCTCTCGCAGCGAGGTCAGCGGCGCCACGCGCCCTGCCCCAAAAAACTGGCCAGGGGTGGTGCCCCTCATTCCCAATCGAGGGCGCCTTTTTTCCATTCGTAGGCAAAGCCCACGACCAGGATGGTCAGGAAGACCATCATGGCCCAGAAGCCTGACGCGCCGATGTCGCGCAGCGACACCGCCCACGGGAACAGGAAGGCAATTTCCAGGTCAAACAGGATGAAGAGGATGGCCACCAGGTAGTAGCGCACGTCGAACTTCATGCGGGCGTCTTCGAAGGCCTCGAAGCCGCACTCGTAGGGCGAGTTTTTCTCCGCGTCCGGGCGGTTGGGCCCGAGCAGGAAGCCGAGCAGCTGCGGCGCAACGCCGACGCCGACTCCGACCAGAATGAAAAGGATGACGGGCAAATACGGTTGCAGGTCCATGGTCGGCGGGTTCCCAGCAGTCATCAAAAGTCTCATCCGGCAACAAAAAAGCGCGCCGCTCTCGCCCTCTGGCAAGAACCAGAAAAGCAGAACCTAGCGCGCCCAGTTTGTCCCCTGTTTTACCAGGGCGCCCGGCAAGGCGCCGGATGAAGGCCTTGCCGAAAAACTTCTTGGTGCCGACGGCGAGACTCGAACTCGCACAGCTTTCGCCACTACCCCCTCAAGATAGCGTGTCTACCAATTTCACCACGTCGGCACATCTTGTTCGTCACCGCGGCGCTTAACAGCCAGTCAACTGTCTGTTGCGCACCACCGGCAGCTTTCGGACTTGCTCACCCGGCCCTTTCAGGCCAAGTGCTGCTGGCCCAGCAGCCCTGAAACTTCTTCTGAACCACAGCCCGAGAACGAATGCCCAAAGCCTGATTCATTGATCACTGCGCGTGAGGAATAGCGCCTTGACCAGCCTCAGATTCTAGCCCGAAATAAAAGGGCTTCCTAGGGTTTTCGCCTGCTTCGCACCAACTCAGTTCGCGCCGCTGGCAGCCACGCTGGCCGGTGCTGCCGCAGCAGGCACGCTGGCCGAAGACTCGCCCGTCGGGATCTGCGGCGCGCTCGGTGCGGCGGGTGCAGCACGCTCCAGTACGCTGGCACCCTCCACCGGGGTGGCACGGCCCACGCTGTTGGACATGAAGGCCAGGCCAAGCGTGGCGACAAAGAAGACCGAGGCGCAGACGGCCGTGGTGCGCGACAGGAAGTTCGCACTGCCGGTCGCACCAAACAGGCTGCCGGACGCGCCGGAGCCGAACGATGCGCCCATGTCGGCACCCTTGCCGTGCTGCACCAGCACCAGACCGATCATCACGATGGCGGCAACCATCTGCAACACCACCAACAGGTTCAACCAGATATGCATTTGGGAAAAACTCCAGGAATGACTTGATTCTTCTTCAGCGTGGGCCGGGCTTGTGCCGGGTCAGCCCGCCGCACGGCAGATGGCGACAAAGTCGGCAGCCTTCAGCGCAGCGCCGCCGATCAGCCCGCCGTCGATGTCCGGCTGGCCGAACAGCGTGCTGGCGTTGTCAGGCTTGACGCTGCCGCCGTACAGCAGCGTCATCGTGTCGGCATGCGCAGTGGCAGCCTGCAACTGGGTGCGTAGCAGCGCATGCACCGCCTGGGCCTGTTCCGGCGTGGCGGTGCGGCCGGTGCCGATCGCCCAGACCGGCTCGTAAGCCACGACCATCTCGCCAGCGCAGTGGCCCAGCGTGTGGATCACGGCCGACAGCTGGCGCTTGACCACCGCATCGGTTTCGCCAGCCTCGCGCTGCGCCAGGGTCTCGCCCACGCAGACGATGGGCGTGATGCCATGCGCCAGCGCTGCCTTGGCTTTGTCGGCCACAAGTTGGTCGCCCTCGGCGTGATAGCCGCGGCGCTCGGAGTGGCCAACGATCACGTAGCGGCAACCGAACTCGTGCAGCATGGCCGCAGACACTTCGCCGGTGTAGGCACCCTGCGCATGCGCCGAGCAATCCTGCGCGCCCCAGCGAAGGTCGCTGGCGGCCAGCGTCACCGCGGTTTCGGACAGGTACGGAAACGGCACGCAGACCGCCAGGTCGCAGCCGAACGGCCCGGCAGCACGGATGCCGGCCAGCAGTTCGGCATTGGCCTGATGGCTGCCGTGCATCTTCCAGTTGCCCACCACGAGTTTGCGTCGCATTGTGTGTTCGTCTCTCTGTTGCTCAAGGAAAGGCGGCCCTCAGGCCGACCAGTCCAACACGATCTTGCCCACGTGCTGACCAGACTCCATCAGCGCGTGCGCCGCAGCCGCCTGGGCTGCCGGGAACACCTTCTCGATCACGGGTCGAACATGCCCCGCCTCGATCAGAGGCCAAACCCGTTCGCGCAGCGCCGCGGCAATGCGGCCCTTGAAGGCCACCGAGCGTGGCCGCAGCGTCGAGCCGGTGATGGTCAGGCGCCGGCTCAGCAAGGCGCCGGCGTTGAACTCGGCCTTCACGCCACCCTGCACCGCGATGATCGCAATGCGACCATCGTCGGCCAGGCAGGAGATCTCGCGCGCGACGTAGTCGCCCGCCACCATGTCCAGCACCACGTCCACGCCACGGCCATCGGTCAGGCGCCGCGCTTCAGCTGCAAAGTCGGAAGTGCGGTAGTTGATCGCATGGTCAGCACCCAGCTTCAGGCAGGCGGCGCACTTGTCGTCGCTGCCCGCCGTCACCAGCACCTTCGCCCCCAGGGCTTTGGCCAGCTGGATCGCCGTCACGCCAATGCCGCTCGTGCCGCCCTGTACCAGCAGGCTTTCGCCCGGCTGCAGGCCGGCCCGGTCGAACACGTTGGACCAGACGGTGAAGAAGGTCTCGGGCAGCGTGGCCGCCTCGATGTCGCTCAGGCCCGCCGGGACCGGCAGGCACTGCGCGATGGGCACGACGCACAGCTCGGCATAACCACCACCCGCCACCAGCGCGCAAACCCGATCACCCAGACGCCAGCCAGCGGCAGCCAGCTCGGCCGCGTCGCCGCCGACGATGCTGCCTGCGACCTCCAAGCCAGGCAGGTCGGACGCGCCCGCAGGTGGCGCATAAGCGCCCTTGCGTTGCAGCACGTCCGGTCGATTGATGCCGGATGCGCCGACGCGCAGCAGCAACTCACCAGCCGCCGGCTGCGGGTCGGGACGCGTGGTCTCGACCAGCACTTCCGGGCCGCCGAAGCCTTGGATTGCGATGGCGCGCATCAGCCTTGGCTTACTGCTGTTGCTGCTGTTGTTGCTGGGCTTCGCCCTCGCCACCTTCGGCGGGCACGGCATCCGGGCGCTGCTCGGCGCGCTCGCGGCGCGGACGGTCAGGCCGGTCGCCACGGTCGCTGCGCGGCGGACGGTCGCCGTATTCACGGCGCGGAGCACGCTCAAAGCGCTCTTCTTCCATGCCTTCCGGACGTTCCTGCAGCGCCTTCATCGACAGCTTGATGCGGCCCTTCTCGTCAGTCTCCAGCACCTTGACCTTGACCACTTGGCCTTCGGTCAGGAAGTCGGTGACCTTCTCGACGCGCTGGTGCGCGATCTGGCTGATGTGCAGCAGGCCATCCTTGCCCGGCAGGATGTTGATCAGTGCACCGAAGTCGAGAATCTTGGTGACCGCGCCTTCGTAGACCTTGCCGATTTCGGCTTCGGCCGTGATCTCTTCGATGCGCTTCTTGGCGTGGGCCGCCTTGTCGCCATCGGTCGAGGCGATGGTGATGGTGCCATCTTCCTCGATGCTGATCTGGCAGCCGGTCTCTTCGGTCAGCGCACGGATGGTGGCGCCGCCCTTGCCGATCACGTCACGGATCTTCTCCGGATTGATCTTCATCGTGTACAGGCGCGGTGCGAATTCCGACAGCTCGGTCTTGGCGGTGCCCATGGCCTCGACCATCTTGCCGAGGATGTGCATGCGGGCTTCCTTGGCCTGGGCCAATGCAACCTGCATGATTTCCTTGGTGATGCCCTGGATCTTGATGTCCATCTGCAGCGCAGTGACACCAGTGGTCGTGCCGGCCACCTTGAAGTCCATGTCGCCGAGGTGATCTTCATCGCCCAGGATGTCGGTCAGCACCGCGAAGCGGCTGCCGTCCTTGATCAGGCCCATGGCGATGCCAGCCACGTGCGCCTTCAGCGGCACACCCGCATCCATCATCGACAGGCAGCCGCCGCAGACCGAAGCCATCGACGAGGAGCCGTTGGACTCGGTGATTTCCGAGACCACGCGAATGGTGTACGGGAAGTCTTCCTTGTTCGGCAGCACGGCGACCAGCGCGCGCTTGGCCAGGCGACCGTGGCCGATTTCGCGGCGCTTCGGGCTGCCCACGCGGCCGGTTTCGCCGGTGGCGAACGGGGGCATGTTGTAGTGCAGCATGAAGCGTTCGCTGTACTCGCCAGCCAGCGCGTCGATGGTCTGCGAATCACGCTCGGTGCCGAGCGTGGCCGCGACCAGCGCCTGGGTTTCACCACGGGTGAACAGCGCAGAGCCGTGCACGCGCGGCAGCACGCTGTTGCGGATCTCGATGGCGCGCACGGTGCGGGTGTCGCGGCCGTCGATGCGCGGCTCGCCGGCCAGGATCTGGCCGCGCACGATGCGGGCCTCGATCTCGAACAGCAGGCCTTCGACTTCAACCTTGTCGAACTCCAGGCCGTCGGCCTTCAGCGAAGCCAGCACGTTGCTGGTGACGTCGCGGCAAGCCTGGGTGCGGGCCTGCTTGGAGCGGATCTGGTAGGCGGCGCGCAGCGGACCTTCGGCCAGTTCGTTGATCTTGGCGATGAACGGCTCGTTCTTCGCCGGGGCTTGCCAGTTCCACACCGGCTTGCCGGCTTCGCGCACCAAGGCATGGATTGCGTTGATCGCGACCTGGCTTTGCTCATGGCCAAACACCACGGCACCCAGCATCACGTCTTCGGCCAGTTGGTCGGCTTCGGACTCGACCATCAGCACGGCGGCTTCGGTGCCGGCCACGACCAGGTCCATCTTGGACTCGGTCAACTGGGTCTGACCCGGGTTCAGCACGTATTCGCCGTTGATGTAGCCCACGCGTGCAGCGCCGATTGGGCCATTGAACGGAATGCCGGAGATCGACAGTGCGGCGCTGGTCGCGATCAGTGCGGCGATGTCGGCCTGGACTTCAGGGTTCAGGCTCAGCACATGGATGACGACCTGGACTTCGTTGAAGAAGCCTTCCGGGAACAGCGGGCGGATCGGACGGTCGATCAGGCGGCTGGTCAGGGTCTCGAGTTCGCTCGGACGGCCTTCACGCTTGAAGAAGCTGCCCGGGATCTTGCCGGCAGCGTAGGTCTTCTCGATGTAGTCGACGGTCAGCGGGAAGAAATCCTGGCCCGGCTTCGGATCGTTCTTGGCGACCACGGTGGCAAGTACCACGGTGTCTTCGATGTTGACCAGCACGGCGCCGGTGGATTGGCGCGCGACTTCACCGGTTTCCATGATGACCTGGTGTTGGCCCCACTGGAAGGTCTTGGTGACTTTGTTGAACAGACTCATGTTATTGGTCTCCTTGAGAGGGACTAGCACGCTTTCGGTGGCGCTTTTGGACCGGGAGTCAGACGGCGTCGGGCGGGATGCCATTCCAACGGGCGGCGGACTGCAGCCGCCTGTTGGAATGACACAGCAATGCCCCGATTCCGGTTGGCTCCAAAAACAAAGAGCCTGTGCTGGCGATGGTTCCAGACAGGCTCTTGGTCACTGATGGGAGATTACTTGCGCAGGCCCAGCTTCTGGATCAGCGCGGTGTAACGGTCGGCGTCCTTGGCCTTCAGGTAGGCCAGCAGGCTCTTGCGCGAATTGACCATCTTCAGCAGGCCACGGCGGCCATGATGGTCTTTCGCGTGGGTCTTGAAGTGGGGAGTCAGCTCGTTGATGCGAGCAGTCAGCAGGGCCACCTGGACTTCAGGCGAGCCGGTGTCGGCTGGGCCGCGAGCATGGGCCTGGACGATGTCAGACTTCTTCATTTCAACCACGGACATGGCGATTTCCTTTGTTTTGGAATGCCGCCGCTGCCTTCGATCAATCGCGAAGCAGATCAACGGTTTCCGGTTTTAACTTGCGGTCGCGGGTGAAACCGACCCACGCCGTGCGATGCATCCGGTCCTCCGGCAACCAACGACTTCAGCCCCAAAGCTTTGCACGTCAGTCGCCACAAAAGGCGGAAGCCAAAGATTATAGCCCGAAACGATTTCCCGCCCGATGGGACACCGCAAGCGTGTTCGCACTTGCCAGCCGGGCACCTGGCGTCCAGGGCGCCCCGATCGGCTCGCGATGGCGGCGCAAGGCCTTGTTTCAAGCTGGTTGGCGGCATATTTTTGCCGCGCCGTGCAAGGCCTTGAAATGCATTCGGCCGCTGCCAACTGCAGCCACAAGGGACGTGAGCCCGCCGATTCCCGGCGCAGCCAGACAGCCCGAATTTCATTGATCTTTCAGGAGTTTCACATGCTGCTCGTTCCGCTGACCCGCACCACCGCCCGCACCTCGCCACTGGGCCGCGGCATTGACCGCGTGGTCGATGACACCTTGAACCGCCTGCTGGGCATGACGACACAAAACCAGGACAACACCCTCAGCCCAGCGCTGGACGTGAGCGAATCCGACAAGGCCTACAGCGTGCAGCTGGACCTGCCCGGCGTGCGCAAGGAAGACATCAAGATCGCCGTCGAAGGCCGCCGCGTGCGCATCGAAGCGCCGCTGCCGGCCGCGCCTGCGGCCGAAGAAGGTGTGCGCGTGATCTACCGCGAGCGCACCCTGGCCAACTTTGCGCGCAGCTTTGTGCTGCCGGTCGAGATCGACCAGACCAGCTCGCAAGCCAAGCTGGAGGCCGGCGTGTTGACCCTGACGCTGCAAAAGCGCCAGCCGACCGAAGCCTCGCAGCTGACCGTCAGCTGAATTTGAGGATCCTCAGGCTGCGCCGAGTTCCCAGCGCGGCCTGACCTCGAAGCGATAGTCGCAGTTGGGCCGGGCCAGCCCGGCCTGCAGACGCATCGCCGCGGCCATTGCGATCATCGCGCCGTTGTCGGTGCACAGTTCCAGCTCCGGGTAGTGCACGCGCAGCCCGCGGCGCATGGCCACGGCGTTCAGATCGCGCCGCAAGCGCGAATTGGCGCCCACGCCACCTGCCACCACCAGCCGCTGCAGCCCGCTTTCCTTCAGCGCCCGCAGCGACTTGCGCACCAGCACCTCGACGATGGCCGCCTCGGTGCTGGCCGCCAGATCCGCCTTTTGCTGTTCGCTGGGTACTGGCCCGAGCTTGCGCAGCGCGATCATCACCGCCGTCTTCAGCCCGGCAAACGAAAAGTCCAGGTTGGGCTGGTGCAGCAAAGGCCGCGGCAGGTCAAAGGCCTGGTCATCGCCTTGCTGTGCCAGCCGAGACAAGGCCGGCCCCCCGGGGTAACCCAGGCCCAGCAGCTTGGCGGATTTGTCGAAGGCCTCGCCGGCTGCGTCGTCAATGGTTTCGCCCAGCAAGCCATACTGACCGACGCCATCCACCCGCATCAATTGCGTATGGCCACCTGAAACCAGCAAGGCCACAAAGGGAAATTCCGGCGGATCGGCCGACAGGAAGGGCGACAACAGGTGGCCTTCCAGATGGTGCACACCCAGCGTCGGCTTGCCCAGCGCCGCGCCCAGCGCGCTGGCCACGCCAGCACCCACCAGCAAAGCCCCCGCCAAGCCTGGCCCTTGCGTGTAGGCCACGATGTCCACCTCAGCCAGCTCGGCCCCGGCCTTGGCCAGCACTTCGCGCGCCAGCGGCAATGCACGCCGCACATGGTCGCGCGACGCCAGTTCCGGAACCACGCCGCCATAAGCCTGATGCATTTGCACCTGGCTGTACAAGGCGTGGGCCCGCAGCACCGGCACCTGCCCTGGCGAACAAGTCACCAAGGCGACACCGGTTTCGTCGCAGGAGGATTCAAAACCCAGGATGGTGATGGACACGGCAAGCCTCAGTCGAGACAGAAATATTTTTCAGATGATCTGGCGCGGGACTGTGCATTTTCACGAAGTTTGTAGAGAATGGTCAGCGCCGCACCATAAGTGCGCACGTCGTTGCAGATTCAAAAACAAAGGTTGTTGGGGCCATGAAGGAATACAAGCTTGTTGCTTGGCCGGATCTTCCGGCCGAATTTCGTCGCACCGCTTACCGCCGCATGGTGAGCGAGCTGTCACAGCGCCATGTGACCGAGCCGCACCTGCAGAAGTGCAGCGGCGTGTCGACCACGGAAGTGCGAAACCTGCTGCAGTACCTGCAATCCCGCGAATTGCTGGAAGACCGGGAAGCCGAGCCGCCCAAGCCCAGCCGCTGGAAAGTGAGCTGGCCCTTCCACATCGGGCACAGCCGCGTCAGCTGAGGACTTTCGCCGAAGGGCATGACGCCCTGCCCGGCCAGCGTCCTTTTTGATCCGAACCGCTCAGTCGCCGCGCTGGCGCAATGCCGGCGTTCGCGGCGACTCAAGCGCCGCCATCACGCCTGTCGGCTCAGTGCCGTTCGCGTGCATGGTTGATCGTGTACTTCGGAATCTCGATCGTCACGTCTTCCTTGGCCAGCATCGCCTGGCAGGACAGTCGCGAGGTCGGCTGCAGGCCCCAGGCCTTGTCCAGCAGGTCCTCCTCGATCTCGTCGATCTCGCCCAGCGAGTTGAAGCCCTGTTTCACGACCACGTGGCAGGTGGTGCAGGCGGCACTCATCTCGCAGGCATGCTCGATCTCGATGTCATGGTCCAGCAAGGCTTCGCAGATCGAGGTGCCTTCGGGCGCGGTGATCTCGGCGCCCTGCGGGCACAGCTCGGCGTGAGGAAGGATGCGGATGATGGGCATGGTGTCTTGAAAGTGTTCAGCCGGCGGTGCTGCGCGGTGTTCAGAGCGTGTCCAGGCTGCGGCCAGTCAACGCGGCCTGGATGCCGCGGTTCATGCGCGCAGCGGCAAATGCCTCGGTGCCTTCGGCCAGCGCCTCGACGGCCTGGGTGATGCGGTCAGCATCGTCGCCAGCGGCGATTTCGGCCAAGGCAGCCAGCAGCCGCTGCAGTTCGGCGCCTTCTGCCTGGCTCAGCAGGTCGCCATCGGCCGCCATCGCGGCCAGCGTGGCCAGGCGCATGCGCTCGGCCTCGACCTTGGCCTCGCGCAGCGCACGGGCGCGCATGTCGGTCTCGGCGCTGGCAAAGCCGTCCTGCAGCATCTTCGCGATCTGGTCGTCGGCCAGGCCATAGCTGGGCTTGACCTGCACAGCCGCTTCGACACCGGAGATCAACTCCTTCGCGCTGACGCCCAGCAGCCCGTCCGCATCGACCTGGAAGGTCACGCGGATGCGCGCCGCGCCGGCCACCATGGGCGGAATGCCGCGCAACTCGAAGCGGGCCAGCGAGCGGCATTCGGAGACCAATTCGCGCTCGCCCTGCACCACGTGCAGCGCCATCGCGGTCTGGCCGTCCTTGAAGGTGGTGAAGTCCTGCGCCTTGGCCACGGGAATGGTGGTGTTGCGCTCGATGATGCGCTCGGTCAGGCCGCCCATGGTCTCCAGGCCCAGCGACAGCGGAATCACGTCCAGCAGCAGCAGCTCGTCACCGTCCCGGGCATTGCCGGCCAGCGCATTGGCCTGGATCGCGGCGCCCAGCGCGACCACTTCGTCAGGGTTCAGGTCGACCAGCGGCGGGCGGCCGAAATGCGCGCCGACGGCTTCGCGCACCGCCGGCATGCGCGTGGCACCGCCCACCAGCACGACGCCTTGCACCTCGTCCCGGCTCAGCTTGGCATCGCGCAGCACCTTGCGCACCGCAGACAGCGTGCGGTCCAGCAGCGGCCTGGTCAGTGCCTCGAACTGCTCGCGGCTCAGCGGCAGCGTCAGCTCGGTGCCAGACAGCACGACCCGCAGCGTGGTCTCAGCCGCATCGGTCAGCGCTTCCTTGGCAGCGCGGCTGGCGACCAGCAGGCTGCGTTTGTCATGCGCGCTGGCGAGCGTCAGGCCAGCCTGGGCCACGGCCCAGTCGGCAATCGCATGGTCGAAATCGTCGCCGCCCAGCGCAGCGTCCCCCCCGGTGCCGACCACCTCGAACACGCCGCGCGTCAGGCGCAGCAGCGAGATGTCGAAGGTGCCGCCGCCCAGGTCGTAGACGGCGTAGAGGCCTTCGCTGCCGTGGTCCAACCCGTACGCGACCGCGGCCGCAGTGGGCTCGTTGATCAGCCGCAGCACGTTCAGGCCCGCGAGCTGGGCCGCGTCCTTGGTGGCTTGGCGCTGGGCGTCGTCGAAATACGCCGGCACAGTGATCACGGCGCCAAACACATCGTCATTGAAGGTGTCTTCGGCGCGGAAACGCAGCGTGGCCAGGATCTCGGCCGACACCTCGACAGGCGTCTTGGCGCCCTGCCGCGTCTGGATCGCGACCATGCCGGGCTGGTCGATGAACTGGTACGGCAGCCGGCCGCGGCCTGTCACGTCGGCCAGCTTGCGGCCCATCAGGCGCTTGACCGAGACGATGGTGTTTTCCGGGTCTTCGGCCGAGGCGGCTGCGGCGTCCACGCCGATCTGGCGGCCGTTGCCCTCCAGGTAGCGCACGGCAGACGGCAGCATGGTGCGGCCCTGCCCGTCCGGCAGACATTCGGCCACGCCATGGCGCAGCGCGGCGACCAGCGAATTGGTGGTGCCCAGGTCAATGCCCACCGCGATGCGGCGCTGGTGCGGGTCCGGCGCCTGGCCGGGTTCGGAAATCTGGAGCAGGGCCATGGATCGGTACAGCGAAAGTCCGGGTTCTTGAATTCAACGGTCGTCCGCGTCCAGCCGGCGCGCCAGGTCGGCACGGAAGCGGTTCACGAACATCAGCGCACGCACCTGGCGGGCGGCTTCGGGGGCGTCATTGGCCTCGTCCAGCAGGCGACCGATGTCGGCCTGCAGGCGGCGCTCGTCGGCAGCAACCTCGTCGTCCAGCGACTGCACGGCCGCGGCATCCGGCGCATCGTCCAGCGCTTCGCGCCAGGCCATCTGCTGCATCAGGAAACCGGTCGGCATCGCGGTATTGCTTTCTGCCTCGATGGCCGCGCCACGCAACTCGCACAGGTACTGCGCACGGGCCAGAGGATCCTTCAGGCGACGGTAGGCTTCGTTGATGCGCACCGACCATTGCATCGCAATTCGCTGGGCGGCCGCGCCTTCGGCAGCGAAGCGGTCCGGGTGCACACGGCCTTGCAACTCGCGCCAGCGCTGGTCCAAAGCGGCACGGTCCAACGCGAAGCGGACCGGCAGACCGAACAGCGTGAAGTCGTCGTCCTGCAGGTTCATGCCGGAACCGGTGCCGAAAGCGCCAGCCGCTTTTCGTAGAACAGCGACAGGCCGTTGTCCGGGTAGCCACCGAAGGGCGCGCGGCGCTGGTAGCCACAACGCTCGTACAGGCGCACCGCCTGCAACTGGTCGCGGCCGGTCTCCAGCGTCGCCAGCGTCAGGCCATCGGCCAGCAGCCGGGCCTCCAACTGCGCCAGCAGTTGCTCGGCAATGCGCTGGCCGCGCATCTCGGGCGCCACGTACATGCGCTTGATCTCGCCATAGGCCTGGCCCGCCGTGTCAGCTTCCCCCGGCATGCGGCGCGTGGCGCCGCAACCCACCAGCCTGTCGCCCTGCGTGGCAACGAGGAAGTCGACCTCGGGCTGCAGCAGTGCGCTCACGTCCAGGATGTGGTTGTCCTCCGGCGCATACAGCGTGGCCAGGTAGTCGTCCAGCGCCGCCAGCAACGGGCCAACCTGGGGATGATCGGCGCGCTCGGGGCGAATGCTCACGGGCGAGGCGTGGGTCATGTCAAACAGCGGAAGTGGAGGAACGCGCGAAAGAGGCGCTTCAAAAAACCAAGAGCGCGGCCAGGGGGCTCCGCGCTCAGGATTGCCAGTTTTCAGAAACCGGCAGATTTTCGCCGCAACGCAGGCCGGTGGGCCCGCATGCACTTCAAACCCGGAAGGACTCTCCGCAGCCGCAGCGGTCTTTCTCGCGCGGGTTGTGGAACTTGAAGCCTTCGTTCAGGCCTTCGCGCACGAAATCCAGCTCAGTGCCATCCAGGTACGGCAGGCTCTTCGGGTCGATCAGCACCTTCACGCCGTGGTCTTCGAAGATCACATCGTCGGGCGTGATGTCGTCGGCGTATTCCAGCTTGTAGGCCAGGCCGGAGCAGCCGGTGGTCTTCACGCCCAGGCGCACACCCACGCCCTTGCCACGGCGCGCCAGGTAGCGCGTCACATGGCGCGCTGCGGCCTCGCTGAGGGTCACCGCCATGTCAGTTCGCTTCCGTGGCGACCTGCGGTGCCGAAGCCGCGGCGTGGCGAGCCTTGTAGTCGTCCACCGCGGCCTTGATCGCGTCTTCGGCCAGGATGGAGCAATGGATCTTCACCGGCGGCAGCGCCAATTCTTCGGCGATGTGGGTGTTCTTGATGGTCAGCGCCTGGTCCAGCGTCTTGCCCTTCACCCATTCGGTGACCAGCGACGACGAGGCAATGGCCGAGCCGCAGCCGTAAGTCTTGAAGCGCGCGTCTTCGATCAGGCCCGACACCGGGTTGACCTTGATCTGCAGCTTCATCACGTCGCCGCAAGCCGGCGCGCCGACCATGCCGGTGCCAACGGTTTCGTCGCCCTTGTCGAACGCGCCCACGTTGCGCGGGTTTTCGTAGTGGTCGATGACCTTGTCGCTGTATGCCATTTCGAACTCCTGTCTGTCTCTTGATCACTGCCGCGGGGCCAGCGCCGGGCCGCTCCCAAGCGGCCCCGCTCCCCCTCGGGGGGTGGCTGCGGTAGGCCCGCAGCCCGGGGTTGTCATGCCGTCAATGCGCGCTCCACTGGATGCTGGAGATGTCGATGCCGTCGCGGTACATGTCCCACAGCGGCGACAGCTCGCGCAGTTTGCCCACACGGTCCTTCAGCACGCTGATCGCGTAGTCGATCTCTTCCTCGGTCGTGAAACGGCCGATGGTCATGCGCAGGCTGGAATGCGCCAGCTCGTCGCTGCGGCCCAGCGCGCGCAGCACATAGCTGGGCTCCAGGCTGGCCGAGGTGCAGGCCGAGCCGGACGACACCGCCAGGCCCTTGACACCCATGATCAGCGACTCGCCTTCGACGTAGTTGAACGAGATGTTCAGGTTGTGCGGCACGCGGCGCGTCAGGTCGCCGTTGATGAAGGTCTGGTCGATCTCCGACAGGCCCTTCAGCAGGCGCTGGTGCAGCGCCGAGATGCGCGCGTGTTCGCTCGCCATCTCTTCCTTGGCGATGCGGAAGGCCTCGCCCATGCCGATGATCTGGTGCGTGGGCAGCGTGCCCGAACGCAGGCCGCGCTCATGGCCACCGCCGTGCATCTGCGCTTCCAGGCGCACACGCGGCTTGCGGCGCACGTACAGCGCGCCAATGCCCTTGGGGCCATAGGTCTTGTGCGAGGCCAGGCTCATCAGGTCGACCGGCAGCGTCTTCATGTCGATCTCGACCTTGCCGGTGGCCTGGGCCGCGTCGACGTGGAAGATCACGCCGCGCTCGCGGCACAAGTTGCCCAGCGCCGTGATGTCCTGGATCACGCCAATCTCGTTGTTCACGAACATGACCGAGGCAACGATGGTGTCCGGGCGGATCGCAGCCTTGAAGGCGTCGAAGTCCAGCAGTCCGTCTTCCTTCACGTCGAGGTAGGTCACCTCGAAGCCTTGCCGCTCCAGCTCGCGCATGGTGTCCAGCACGGCCTTGTGCTCGGTCTTCACCGTGATCAGGTGCTTGCCCTTGCTCTGGTAGAAGTGGGCCGCGCCCTTCAGCGCCAAGTTGTTCGACTCGGTGGCACCGGAGGTCCAGACGATCTCGCGCGGGTCGGCGCCGATCAGGTCGGCCACCTGCACACGGGCCTTTTCGACCGCCTCTTCCGCTTCCCAGCCCCAGGCATGGCTGCGGGACGCCGGGTTGCCGAAATGCTCGCGCAACCACGGCACCATCACGTCCACAACACGCGGATCCACCGGGGTGGTCGCGCCGTAGTCCATGTAGATTGGGAAGTGCGGGGTCATGTCCATGATCGGTTCTTCTTGCGCTTCAAATGCACGGCAGTGAGGGAAACAGTTGGCGCCGCAGGGCAGCACCATTCACCACGCCGGCCGAGCCGCCCAGCGGCCGGCGTGACGCAGGCTGGCGCCTGGCTTACTTGGAAAAGGCGTTGCCCAGCGCGAACACGGAGTTCGGCGCGGTGACCTTGATCGGCTTGACCACAGGCACGGTCGAGATGGCACGCTTGATCGGCGCCTCCTCGATCGACAGGCCCTTGTCCAACTGATCGTCAACCAGCTTGCGCAGGCTGATGGAGTCGAGGTACTCGATCATCTTCGCATTCAGATTGGCCCACAGTTCGTGGGTCATGCAGCGGCCGGCATCCTCGCCCATGCAATTTTCCTTGCCGGCGCAGCCGGTCGCGTCGATGGGTTCATCGACCGCGACGATGATGTCGGCAACGCTGATTTCCTCGGCCTTGCGGCCCAGCGAATAGCCGCCGCCAGGGCCGCGGGTGCTTTCGACCAGTTCGTGGCGACGCAGCTTGCCGAACAGTTGCTCCAGATACGACAAGGAGATTTGCTGACGTTGGCTGATGGCTGCCAGGGCCACGGGCCCGTTGTTCGAACGCAGCGCCAGATCGATCATGGCGGTTACCGCAAAGCGGCCTTTGGTGGTCAGACGCATGAGACTCTCCTGTCTACTCGGTTGGCGACACATGCCAGCGGAACATCTGGTCCCGCGGCCGGCTTCCTCACCGGCTCCCGGTGGGCTGGGCGGATGACCGCTTTCGCGCCGGGTTAACCCTCGGAAGATCCCGAGTGATTTGCTCGATTATAGGCGAAGCCGAGTCTTTTAGTCGTGTATCCCGGTCAAAGGTTCCGTGGTCTGGCGGGAAATTTCCTTACCCGGCGTCCGGTCATGCAGGCCCCGGAAAAGCAACGGAAATGGCGCGCTCCCAGGGAAACCAGGCTCAGCGGCTGGCGGCGACCAGGCTCACGGCACTGCTGTCGTGCGTGCTGCCGCCGCCAAAAGCCTGTTCTCGCAACAGGGCCAATTGGTCGCGAATGCGGGCCGCCTTCTCGAACTCCAGGCTCTTTGCATGCTCCAGCATCTGCTTTTCCAGCAGCTTGATGCGCTTGCTGAGGTCCTTCTCGCTCATCGCCTCGACCTCGGCCGCCTGTTGCGCGAAGCGCAGGTCGTCCTTGCCCGACTTTTCCGCCACCACGCCGTCGATCATCTCGCGCACCTGCTTGCGGATGCCGCGCGGCACGATGCCATTGGCCTCGTTGAACGCGACCTGCTTGGCGCGGCGGCGCTCGGTTTCGTCCATCGCGCGGCGCATCGAGTCGGTGATGCGGTCAGCGTAGAGGATGGCGCGGCCATTCACATTGCGCGCCGCCCGGCCAATCGTCTGCACCAGGCTGCGCTCGGCGCGCAGAAAGCCTTCCTTGTCGGCGTCCAGGATGGCCACCAGGCTGACCTCGGGGATGTCCAGCCCTTCGCGCAGCAGGTTGATACCCACCAGCACATCGAACACACCCAGCCGCAGGTCGCGCAGGATCTCGACGCGTTCCACGGTGTCGATGTCCGAGTGCAGGTAGCGCACCTTCACGCCGTTGTCGGTCAGGTAGTCGGTCAGTTGCTCGGCCATGCGCTTGGTCAGCGTGGTGATCAGCACCCGCTCGCCCTTCTCCACCGTCTCGCGGATCTCCTGCAGCACGTCGTCGACCTGCTGCTGCGCCGGCCGCACTTCCACGATGGGATCCACCAGCCCGGTGGGCCGCACAAGCTGCTCGACCACTTGGCCGGCGTGCTGCTTCTCGTAGTCCGCCGGCGTGGCCGAGACGAACACGCACTGCCGCATCTTGGTCTCGAACTCGGCGAACTTCAGTGGCCGGTTGTCCAGCGCGCTGGGCAGGCGAAAGCCGTATTCCACCAGCGTGGTCTTGCGCGCCCGGTCGCCGTTGTACATGCCGCTGAACTGGCCGATCAGCACATGGCTTTCGTCCAGGAACATCAGCGCGTCCTTGGGCATGTAGTCCACCATCGTCGGCGGCGGGTCGCCGGGTGCGGCGCCCGAAAGATGGCGGCTGTAGTTCTCGATGCCCTTGCAGTGGCCAACCTCCTGCAGCATCTCCAGGTCGAAGCGGGTACGCTGCTCCACGCGCTGCGCCTCCACCAGCTTGCCTTCCTTGACGAAAAACGCCAGCCGCTCGCGCAGCTCGGTCTTGATGGCGTCGATGGCCGCCAGCACCCGGTCACGCGGTGTCACGTAGTGGCTGGAGGGGTAGATCGTGAAGCGCGGCACTTTCTGCTGGACCCTGCCGGTCAGCGGGTCCAGCAGCGACAGCGCCTCGACCTCGTCGTCGAACAGCTCGATGCGCACCGCCAGCTCCGAATGCTCGGCCGGGAAGACGTCGATCGTGTCGCCGCGCACGCGGAAGCTGCCGCGCGAGAAGTCGGTCTCGTTGCGGGTGTACTGCATGCGGATCAGCTGGGCGATCACGTCGCGCTGGCCCATCTTGTCGCCGTTGCGCAAGATGAAGCGCATCTGCGTGTAGTCCTCCGGCTTGCCAATGCCGTAGATCGCGCTGACCGAGGCGACAACGATGGTGTCGCGCCGCTCCAGCACGCTCTTGGTGGCCGACAGCCGCATCTGCTCGATGTGCTCGTTGATCGCCGAATCCTTCTCGATGAAAAGGTCCCGCTGAGGCACGTAAGCCTCGGGCTGGTAATAGTCGTAGTAGCTGACGAAGTACTCGACCGCGTTCTTCGGGAAGAACTCGCGGAACTCGCTGTACAGCTGCGCCGCCAGCGTCTTGTTCGGCGCAAACACGATGGCCGGCCGGCCCATGCGGGCGATCACGTTGGCCATCGTGAAGGTCTTGCCCGAGCCGGTCACGCCCAGCAGCGTCTGGTAGGCCAGCCCGTCCTGTATGCCTTCGACCAGCTGCGCAATCGCCGTCGGCTGATCCCCCGCTGGCGGGTAGGGCTGGTACAGCTGGAACGGCGAATCCGGGAAACTGACGAACTCGCCCTCGGGGAAGCCTTCGGCATCCAGCGAGACTGCCTTCGCGCCAGTGCCCGCACCCACACCTGCACCTGCACCTGCATCCATTCCAGCGCCCGTTCCCAGGCCCGTGAGTTCCGACATCGGGTCTTTCCCCCTTCAACGCTTAAAATCCGCAAGCTCGGCGCGAGTTGCACGCCGGGCCAACCTGACAGCGTAGCGCATCCCAAACGGCCGCGCCGACTGTCGATGCCTTTGCCGCCCCGGCGCCTCCTCCGATCCACAGGACTGCTTCCATGTCTTCCTCCGCCTCGTCGCTGTTCGCCGCCGTTGAAATGGCGCCTCGCGATCCGATCCTCGGCCTCAACGAACAGTTCAACGCCGACACCAATCCCGCCAAGGTCAACCTCGGCGTCGGCGTCTACACCGATGCCAACGGCAAGCTGCCGCTGCTGGCCTGCGTGAAAGCCGCCGAGGCCCAACTGGTCGAAGCCGCCCGCGCCCGCGGCTACCTGCCAATTGATGGCATTGCCGCGTATGACAAGGCCGTGCAGGCCCTGGTCTTCGGCGAAGGCAGCCCGCTGCTGGCGGAAGGCCGCGTCGCCACGGTGCAGGCCATTGGCGGCACCGGCGGCCTGAAGCTGGGGGCCGACTTCCTGAAGAAGCTGAACCCCACCGCCAAGGTGCTGATCAGCGACCCGAGCTGGGAAAACCACCGCGCGCTGTTCACCAACGCCGGCTTCACAGTCGACACCTACCCCTACTACGACGCCGACAAGCAAGGCGTGAACTTCGACGGCATGCTGGCCGCGCTGAACAGCGCCGCCGCCGGCACCGTCGTCGTGCTGCACGCCTGCTGCCACAACCCGACCGGCTACGACATCCTGCCGGCCCAGTGGGAACAGGTCATCGCCGCGGTCAAGGCGCGCGGCCTGGTTGCCTTCCTCGACATGGCCTACCAGGGCTTTGGCGACGGCATCCAGGAAGACGGCGCCGTGATCGGCCAGTTCGTTGCCGCCGGCATCGACTTCTTCGTCTCCACCTCGTTCTCCAAGAGCTTCTCCCTCTACGGCGAGCGGGTCGGCGGCCTGTCGGTCGTCTGCGCCAGCAAGGACGAAACGGCGCGCGTGCTCTCTCAGCTGAAGATCACCATCCGCACCAACTACTCCAACCCGCCCACGCACGGCGCGCAGATCGTCGCCACCGTGCTGACCACCCCCGCGCTGCGCGCCCAGTGGGAAGAAGAACTGGCCGGCATGCGCAACCGCATCAAGAAGATGCGCGGTGCGTTCGTCGAGCAGCTGAAGGCGGCAGGCGTGACCCGCGACTTCAGCTTCATCACCACCCAGCGCGGCATGTTCAGCTACTCCGGCCTGACCAAGCCCCAGATGGAACGCCTGCGCAACGAGTTCGGCGTCTACGGCGTGGACTCCGGCCGCATCTGCGTGGCTGCGCTGAACGAGCACAACATCGGCTACGTCACCCAGTCCATCGCCAAGGTGATCTGAAACCGAGCCCGCGGGGCAAGGGCACAATCGCCGCATGGCTGTGCTCTCCCCCGCGCCCGGTATGCCCAAGGCCCACCGGCTGATCTACCGCCCGCCGCTGCTCGGCCGGGACTATTGGATCCTCGACAACGCCCTGCCCGACCCGCTTGCGGTGCGCCAGCGCCTGCTGCAGCGCGACGATTGGGTTCTGGGCGCGCCGCACCGGCCGGAGGCCTGGCCGGGGCAGCGGGCCCAGCCGGCGCTCACGGCGGATGAGCTGGCCCCGCTGGAAGCGTGGGCGCGGCAGCAGACTGGCCAGAAGAAGCTGTTTGCCGTGAGCCTGCCGGGCAAGACTGGCCCGCAGTTCAACCACAACTGCGTGCAGCTGGTGGGCGCAGGCGAGAGCGGCGCCAAGCCGCACACCGACTCGCGCCGCCTGTGCAAATACGCCGCGGTGCTGTACCTGAACCCGGACGTGCCTGACCATTGCGGCACCGCGCTCTACCGCGTGCGCCTGCCGGACGGCTCGCTGGGTGGCAACACCTTGCCCGCCCGTTTCGCCAACCTGGTCGAGGCGCTGGACACCCGCTTCGTGCCGCCCGACCTGTTCGTCGAAGACGTTGCGATTGACCACCGCTTCAACCGGATGCTGGTCTACAAGGCCGACCTGATCCACAGCGCCACCGCCTACTGGGGCAACACGCCGGAGACCAAGCGCATGAGCGTGGTCATGTTCTGGATGGCCTGAGCAAGCGGCTGAACTGGCCCGTCGCGGCGCCGCTTTTTCGCGCTGCAGCATGCAGGCAACTGCTGCCCAATGGGTGCCAAGTCGCTGCCAATCGGTGCAAGTGCTGATCGTGGCACTACCGATGCGCAAATTTTTGCTGCAGTGCACAATTGCAGAATTCGGTCCATGGAGGACGCTGGCGCGCTGCCAAAGCCAGCCGCCGGCTCACCTCGCCGGGCCACCCCAACAGGAGCCCGCATGCTCTACCAGCTCTATGAAACCCAACGCGCGCTGATGGCGCCGTTTGCCGAATTCGCCAGTGCCTCGGCCAAGCTGTACAGCCATCCGCTGTCGCCGTTCACGCACACGCCCATGGCCCAGCGCGTGGCCGCCGGCCTGGACCTGATGCACCGGCTGGCCAAGGACTACGAAAAGCCCACCTTCAACATCCAGACCGTGCGCGTGGACGGCGTGGACGTCGCCGTGCAGGAACAGGTCGCGGTGGAAAAGCCTTTCTGCCGACTGGTGCGCTTCAAGCGCTTCTCGGACGATGCCACCGCGCTGGGCGACATGAAGGCGCAGCCGGTGGTGCTGGTCGTGGCCCCCTTGTCCGGCCACCATGCCACATTGCTGCGCGACACCATCAAGAGCCTGCTGCAGGGCCACAAGGTCTACATCACCGACTGGACCGACGCCCGCATGGTGCCGCTGGAAGCCGGCCCGTTCCACCTGGCCGACTACATCGCCTACATCCAGGAATTCATCCGCCACATCGGCCCCGAGGTCAATGTGATCTCGGTCTGCCAGCCCACGGTGCCGGTGCTGGCTGCCATCTCGCTGATGGCCACGCACAAGGAATTCACGCCACGCACGATGATCATGATGGGCGGCCCGATCGACGCCCGCAAATCGCCCACCGCGGTGAACAACCTGGCGATGAACAAGAGCTTCGAGTGGTTCGAGAACAACGTGATCTACCGCGTGCCGCAGAACTTCCCCGGCGCGGGCCGCGCGGTCTATCCCGGCTTCCTGCAGCACACCGGCTTCGTTGCGATGAACCCGGACCGCCACGTCAGCTCGCACTACGACTACTTCCTGGACCTGGTGCGGGGTGACGACGACAGCGCCGAAACCCATCGCCAGTTCTACGACGAATACAACGCCGTGCTGGACATGCCGGCCGAGTATTACCTGGACACCATCAAGACCGTGTTCCAGGAGTTCGCGCTGGTCCATGGCACCTGGGAAGTCGATGGCACCCAGGTCCGGCCGCAGGACATCCGCAACACCGCGCTGCTGACCATCGAAGGCGAGCTGGACGACATCTCCGGCGCTGGCCAGACGCGCGCCGCGCACCAGTTGTGCACCGGCATCCCGCCGGAGCACCAGCAGCACTACGACGTGGTCGGTGCAGGCCATTACGGCATCTTCTCCGGCCGCCGCTGGCGCGAGAAGGTCTACCCGGAAGTGTGCGAGTTCATCCGCCGCTTCAACCCGGCCGAATCGCTGCCCAGCGCGGTGCCTGTTGCGCCGGAAGCCATCCCGGCAGACGAACCTGCTGCCGCCCCCAAGCCAGCCCGCAAGGTGGCCGCTCGCGCCGCTGCGAAGGTGCCGGCCAAGACCGAAGCCAAGGCTGCGGTCAAGCTGGCCGCCAAGGCGCCGGTGAAAGCCGCTGCCAAGCGCAGCGCGACGCCGCGCAAGAAGTCACAGGCCTGAGGGAGCGAAGCCCGCCAGCGGGATAATCCGAGGGTGACGCTCGCGCCCTTCCCGCCTCCCGCATCCCCTTTGCCCACGCTGGCCGTCCGCATTGACGCGGCGCTGCCGCAGACCCAGTGCACCCGCTGCGGCTATCCGGACTGCCGCAGCTATGCCCAGGCCATCGCCGCGGGCGAGGCCGGCATCAACCAATGCCCGCCCGGCGGCGCGGAAGGCGTGGCCCGCCTCGCGGCATTGACTGGCCTACCCGTCCTGCCGCTGAACCCCGAGCACGGCCACGAAGGCCCGCGTGCGGTGGCCGTCATCGACGAAGCCTGGTGCATCGGCTGCACGTTGTGCATCAAGGCCTGCCCGGTGGACTGCATCAGCGGCGCAGCCAAGCGCATGCACACCGTCATCGAAGCCCAGTGCACCGGCTGCGAGCTGTGCGTGTCGGCCTGCCCGGTGGACTGCATCGCCATGCTGCCGGTCAGCGGCCAGGCCACTGGCTGGGCTGCATGGGAGAGCCAGCTGGCCGACGAGGCCCGCCAGCGCTACGCCTTCCACCAGTTCCGCACCACACGCGACAAGCGCGAGAACGACGAGCGCCTGGCCGCCAAGGCTGCCCACAAGCTGGCCGACCTGGCCGCCGCCAGCCAGCTCACCGACCCGGCCGCACTGGACCGCAAGCGCGCCATCGTCGAAGCCGCGATGGCCCGTGCCCGCGCCCAGCGCCAGCCCGCCCCTCCTGACGACAAGGCCCGATGAACGCCACCCGCCGCAACCCTGTCCCGCCTGCAGCCGCTCCCGAAGCCCTGGCCACGCCCGGCAGCTCGGCCCCAATGACGGACGCCCAGGTCGAACACTTCTTCGCCACGCTGCGCGCCGCCAACCCGCACCCCGAAACCGAACTGCAGTTCACCAATGTGTTCGAGCTGCTGGCCGCCGTGCTGCTGTCGGCCCAGGCGACCGACGTGGGCGTCAACAAGGCCACCCGCAAGCTGTTCGCGCTGGCGCCCACGCCGCAACGCATGCTGGCGCTGGGCCTCGAAGGCCTGGAAGCACAGATCAAGACCATTGGCCTCTACCGCACCAAGGCCAAGCATTTGCTGCAGACCTGCCGCATGCTGGTCGAGCAACATGGCGGCCGGGTGCCGCGCGAGCGCGAGGCGCTGGAGGCCTTGCCCGGCGTGGGCCGCAAGACCGCCAACGTGGTGCTGAACGTGGCCTTCGGCGAGCCGACGATGGCGGTCGACACGCACATCTTCCGTGTGGGCAACCGCACCGGCCTGGCGCTGGGCAAGAACCCGCTGGCGGTCGAGCAGGTGCTGCTGCGCCGCGTGCCGCCGGCCTACCGGGTGGACGCCCACCACTGGCTGATCCTGCACGGCCGCTACGTCTGCCAGGCCCGGCTGCCACGCTGCGCGGCCTGCCAGGTGGCAGTGGACTGCCAGTTCCAGCCCAAGACAGCCACACGCTGAGCGGCTGGGGCCGTTTCCCGGTCTTTTCCGGGCTTTGGACACGAAAGGGAATCTCAACAATCCCCTCATGTTCTCACTGCCTTTGACCGATGAAGCTCGCATGAGCCCCACACGCCTGCTTCAACGCCTGCTGCGCCGCCGCCCCTCGGCGACGGTGCCGCCCAGCCGCATTGAAATCCGGCCGCCCGCGCTGTGGGGCCAGGCCGAGCCGG
>NZ_VIDT01001199.1 GCF_006519715.1 Ideonella azotifigens | reverse complement strand
GGCGCTGCCTGCAAAGGCCAGCGCTATCCCGCCAAGCCAAAAGCCCACCCCCTGGTGCCACCCTGCCCGGCGCTGGCATGGCCGATCCTGCTGCTGCCTCACCTGCACGCCCTCCGCAATGCTGCGCCCGACTTTATGCCAGCCAGGGCCGCACCAACAGGGGGCGATCGTGTGAATAAGTCAGGTTCATCGGGTGCTTCATTGGCCGATGGCGGCACTCAACGCATCGTCCAGCACCTCAACCCAGTGCCGCACCGGCCGCGCGCTGGTCGCGCCCAGGTGCTGGATGCAGCCGATGTTGCCGGAGACGATGGTGTCGCCCGGCGCACCGGCCAGGGCCTTGAGCTTGCGCTCGCGCAGTTGGCCCGACAGTTCGGGCTGCAGGATGGCGTAGGTGCCGGCCGAGCCGCAGCACAGGTGGCTGTCCACCGGCGCGGTGCGCAGGTCGAAGCCCAGCGCGGCCAGGTGGGTTTCCACGCCGCCACGCAGCTGCTGGCCATGCTGCAGCGTGCAAGGCGGGTGGTAGGCCAGCGGCACCGGCTTGCCGGCCGCCTGCTGCTCGCGCGTGAGCCGGCCTTGCAGCAGCGGCTGCAGCCGAGGCACCAGGTCGGGCAGCAGCTCGCTGAGGTCACGCGTGAGCGCACTGATGCGCGCGGCCTTGTCGGCATAGTCCGCGTCACCGGCCAGCGCATGGCCGTATGCCTTCACGGTGACGCCGCAACCGCTGGCGTTCATCACGACGGCTTCGACCTTGCTGTCCCCGCCCAAACCCTCGACCAGCGGCCACCAGGCGTCGATGTTGCGGCGCATGTCGTTGAGGCCGCCCTCGTGGTCATTCAGGTGGCTGCGGATCGCGCCGCAGCAGCCGGCCTCGTCGGCCACCACGGTCTGGATGCCGGCGGCGTCCAGCACGCGCGCGGTGGCCGAATTGATGTTGGGCATCAGCCCAGGCTGCACGCAGCCCATCAGCATCAGCACCTTGCGCGGGTGCTGGCGCGTAGGCC
>NZ_VIDT01001198.1 GCF_006519715.1 Ideonella azotifigens | reverse complement strand
GGCGGTCGCGGTGCTGACCGACGTGACGCGGCTGCGCACCCAGCAGGCCGAGCTGGAGGGCCTGGAGCGTGAACGCGAGCTGATGTTCAGCCTGTCGGATGTGGGCATCGTGCACCAGCGCGAAGGGCGCATCGAGCGGGCCAACCAGGCCATGGCCGAGTTGACCGGCCACAGCCAGGCGGAGCTGCAAGGCCTGCCGCTGGCCGAGCTGTACGAAGACGAGCGGGTCTACCAGCATCACCTGGCGCAGGAGAAGCGCGACCTGGCCTTGCATGGCCGGGCCCGCGGCGAGCGCCGCATCCGCCGGCGTGACGGCACCGAGCTGTGGGTGCAGGTCAGCCAGAGGCCGGTGGACGCGAACGATCCGACGGCAGGCGCGATCAGTTCCTTCGTCAGCGTGGACGAGCGGCGGCGGGCGCGCGAGTCGCTGCTGGCGCAGGCGGACCGCACGCGCGCGATCCTGGATTCGGTGCTGGTGGGCATCGTCACGCTGGGCGAGAAGGGCATCGAGTGGATGAACCGCTCGGCGCGGCGCATGTTCGGCGGCGAGCTGTCGGATTTCCTGGGCCAGCCGATCAGCGTGGTCGCCTCGCCCGAGGCCGATCACCCGCTGCGCCGCACCGACTGGCTGGCCACGCTGCAGGAGGGCCAGGCCGAGACCTTTGAATGTCGGCTGGTGGGCCGGGATGGCCGCACTTTCTGGGTTGTCGGCAACGCGGTGGTCACCGGGCTTGACCAGGGGGGCGGGCAGCAGCTGACCTTTGCGCTGCTGGACATCGAGCGCCGCCGCGAGGCCGAGAACCAGATCACCCAGGCCCGCACCAGCCTGCAACGCATCATCGAGACCGCGCCGCTGGCGATTGCGCTGTTCGATGCGAACAACCAGCAGGTGCTGCAGCTCAACCAGATGATGGCGGCGTTTGCGCGCCGCCCTGCGGCGGAGATCCTCGGCCGCCAGCCGGCGCTGTGGCTGCCGGGGCCGGAAGCGGCTTCGCTGTCGGCTG